>DATDCR010000324.1:0-11297 GCA_036524215.1 Burkholderiales bacterium | reverse complement strand
CCCGATCTTCTTCGATTCGCCTTCGACGAACACCGGTCTTGCGCGATCGAGCTTCTGCAGCTCGTGCAGGAGCTGGCTCTCGAACCATTTTTGCGACGGCTGCGGCGCGTCCGGCAGCCCGCCCAGCACCGAGCCGCGATGCGCGGCCAGCGCCGCGAGGTCGAGCGTCTGCAGGCCGGCGCGCGGAAGCGCGGCGAGGAAGCGGCTCTTGCCGCTGCCGGTGGGGCCGTGGATCACCGTCAAGGAAAATTGCGGGGGAAGGACCAAAAGCTGCTCCACGACCCAGCGGCGGTAGGCGCGGTAGCCGCCCTCGAGCGTGCTCGCCTCCCAGCCGATCTCGCGCAGGATGTGAGCCATCGCACCGGAGCGCTTCCCGCCGCGCCAGCAATAGACGAGCGGCTTCCAGCTCTTGTCCTTGCCCCGGAAGAGGTGCTCGACATGGTGCGCAACGTTCTGCGCGATGAGGGCCGCGCCGACCTTCTTGGCTTCGAACGGCGACACCTGCTTGTAAAGCGTACCGACTTCCGCCCGCTGGGCGTCGTCGAGCACCGGCGCAGAAACCGCACCGGGAATGTGGTCGATCGCGTATTCCGACGGCGTGCGCGCGTCGATGATGGCGTCGAACTTGTTGAAATCCATGCAGGCCTAATATAACGTCGCAGGTCCTGCCGTTGCGATCGGTACCCTAATGTTCATCCTCCAGCGCCTCATCTCCGCGAGTTGCCGTTCTCTCGCCGCGATGATCGGCTGCGCCGTGACGGCCGGCCGGCGAGGGCGCGGCGGGCAATCCGGTAGTCCCGACGATGCGGCGCCCGTTCATCCCACGGTCGCGCTCCGCCGCCGTCGTTCCCCAGGAGCGATCCATGAATCGTAGAACCTTCCTCCAGTCGTCCGCCGCCGTCGCCGTTGCCCAGAGCCTGCCGTGGAGCGCACGCGCGGCGCAGGACTGGCGCAGCTTCGAGACCGTCACGCGCGTCGAGATCGCCGACGCCTTCGGCGTGGCGCGCGCGTGGCTGCCGCTCGGGCTGCAGGAGGACACCGATTGGCAACGCACGCTCGGCCACTCCTGGCGCGGCAACGCGGCCCGCGCGCGGATCTATCGCGACCCGAAGTACGGCGTTGCCATGCTCTATGCCGAATGGCCGGAGACGGTGTTCTCGCCCGTGCTTGAGCTCACCACGCGCGTCATGACGCGCGATCGCGCCCTCGACCTTTCCGCCCCGGCTCGCGCAAGCGATCTTTCGGCGGCGGAACGTCGCTTCTATACGGCGCCGACGGAGCTGATTCCGACCGATGGCATCGTGCGCCGCACGGCGCTCGACATCACGCGCGGCGCGGGCAACGACGTCGAGAAGGCGCGCGCGATCTACGAGTGGATCGTGGACCACACGTTCCGCGATCCGAATACCCGCGGCTGCGGCGTCGGCGACGTGCGCTCGCTCCTCGAGAGCGGCAACCTCGGCGGCAAATGCGCCGACCTGAACGCGCTCTACGTCGGGCTCGCGCGCGCGGTCGGCGTGCCGGCTCGCGACGTCTACGGCATCCGCGTCGCCCCCTCCCAGTACGGCTACAAGAGCCTCGGCGCCGGCTCGCCGAACATCACCAAAGCGCAGCACTGCCGCGCCGAGTTCTTCGCCCGCGGCCACGGCTGGATCCCGGTCGATCCGGCCGACGTGCGCAAGGTCGTGCTCGAAGAGCCGCCGGGCAACCTGCCGCTCGACGATGCGAAGGTTGCGGCCGCGCGCAAGCGGCTCTTCGGCAGCTGGGAGATGAACTGGGTCGCCTACAACATGGGACACGACCTGAAGCTGCCGCATTCGAGCGGCCCGACGCTGCCCTACCTCATGTACGTGAATGCCGAGGCCGGCGGCGAGATGCGCGACCAGCTCGAACCGGAGACGCTGCGCTACGCCATCTCTGCGCGGGAGATCACCGGCTAGTGCGCTACGCGCTGCTGGCCCTCGCTTTCCTGGTCCTGAATGCGACCGCGGCGGAGCTCAAGCCGTGGACCGGTGGCGCGACACCGGAGCTCGCGCTCGCCGACCTCTCCGGCAAGCAGCATCGCCTGTCCGACTACCGCGGCAGCGTGGTGCTGGTGAATTTCTGGGCCACCTGGTGCGAGCCGTGCCGCGCCGAGATGCCCTCGATGGACCGGCTGGGCAAGTCGCTCGAAGGACGGCCCTTCCAGGTGCTGGCGGTCAACATGGCCGAGCCGCTCTCGCGCATCCAGCGCTTCAAGGAGGAGGTGCCGGTGAGCTTTCCGCTGCTGCGCGATCGCAACGGCTCGGTGGGCAAGGCGTGGCGGGCCAGATTCCTGCCGGCGAGCTACCTGATCGGCCGGGACGGCCGCATCCGCTACGTCGCCTATGGCGAGCTCGACTGGACGAGCGCGGAAGTCCGCGCGCGTGTGAACGAGCTTCTCAGCGAAGGACCCGACGCACCACGCCGAGCAGAGCGCGACGCTCCGCCGCCGGCGCAAAAAGCGCACGGCGTGCGCGCAGCGAGGTCTTCAGCCGCCGATAGAAGGCCCGATCGTGCTTAGCGCGGGCCAGCAGCTCGGCAAGCGCAGCATCGTCGGCGACGGCGTAATAGCCGGGATAGCGCGCGCCCAGCATGCCGACGTTGCCGGAGATGCGCGATGCGATGACCGGTATGCCGATGCGCGCCGCTTCGGCGATCACGTTGGCGCCGCCTTCCATCACCGAGCTGACGACGAGCACATGGCTGCGCGCCATCCAGCCGAGCGCCTGGCGGTGCGGCATGCTGCCGAGCCAGCGGAAGCGCGGCTCGCGCTTCGCCCAGTCTTCGGCCTCGGCGCCGAACTTGGGGTCGAGCGCCTCGCCGATCTGCACGAGCTCGATGTCGCGCTCGGGCAGGCGCGCAAGCGCCGCTGCCGCGCGCAGCGGATCCTTTTCCGAGCGCAAGTGCGCCACCACCGCGATGCGAAAGCCGGTCTTGGGCGGTGCGTGCGTAACGCCCGCGATGGCCGACTGGTGCACCACGCTCGCCTTGCGGCGGACCTCGGGCGCCAGCTCGGCGAGCGCGGCTTCCTGCAGCACGATGACGCGGTCGGCGAGCTCGAGCGAGGCGCGCGCTTCGGCCGATTCGGGCAGGTCGCGATACAAATCCGTGCCCGTGAGCGTGACGATGAGCGGCCCCGAGGCCTGCTCTTGCCGGTAACGCGCAATGGAGTCATGGCTGCGCCGCGCATGCAGGGCGATCAACGCATCGCAAGCCTGGCCTTCCCATTTCACATCGACCTGCACGCGATGGCCGCCGGCACGCAGGAGCGTCGCCCAGCGCATCGCCGTGTGGCGGTTTCCCGTGCGCGAGCCCGCGCCGGCGGGCGTGACGATGAATAAGCGCGCCATCGACACATTATCTTCAGATCTCGTCGCGAGCCGGGATCACTTTTCGCAGATCACGGCCGGCCTCGACGGCGAGCGGCTTTTCGGGCCGAAGCTCGCCATCGTCAATCCGCCTTTGTGGGAGATCGGGCACGTCGGCTGGTTCCAGGAGCACTGGTGCCTGAGATATCGCGCAGATGGCACGCGGGCCCCATCCCTTCTTGCGAACGCGGACGCGCTCTACGACTCGTCGAAGGTCGCGCACGATACGCGCTGGGACCTGCCCCTTCCTTCGCTCGAGGCAACGCGTGCGTACCTCGCCAACGTGCTCGAGCGCACGCTCGAGCGAATCGCCCGCGAGCCCGATAACGAGCGGCTTCGCTACTTCGTGCGCCTTTCGACGCTGCATGAAGACATGCACGCGGAGGCGATGCATTACACGCATCAGACGCTGGATTATCCCGATCCTCTTCCCGGTGAAAGAAAACCAAATTCGGGCTCAGACCCCGAATTCGTCGAACTGCCTGGCGGGCATTTCCGCCTCGGCGCCGAGCGCGGCGAGGAGCGCTTTGTCTTCGACAACGAGAAGTGGGCGCATGACGTCGAGATCGCGCCCTTTGCCATCGCGGCGCGCCCGGTCGGCAATGCTCAGTACCGCGAATATGTGGAGGCGGGCGGCAAGGCGCCGCGCTATTGGCGCAGGTCGCAGGGCGGCTGGCAGGAAAGGCGCTTCGATCGCTGGCAGGACCTCGATCCCGACGAGCCGGTGCGGCACGTGAGCTGGAACGAAGCCCAGGCGTACTGCAAATGGGCGCGCCAGCGTCTGCCGAGCGAAGCCGAGTGGGCCTTCGCCGCGTCGCGCTTCGATTGGGGCGAGGTGTGGGAATGGACCGACAGCACGTTTGCGCCTTTTCCGGGGTTCAGCCCCGATCCCTACGCCGATTACTCGATGCCGTGGTTCCACACGCACAAGGTCCTGCGCGGCGCGAGCTTCGCGACGCCGCGGCGGCTCGCGAGCGCGAGCTTCCGCAACTTCTTCCTCCCCGAGCGCGGCGACGTCTTCGCCGGGTTTCGTACTTGTAGAATCGACGCCCCATGAATGCACCCGAAAAAATCCGCCTCACCGAGTTCAGCCACGGCGGCGGCTGCGGCTGCAAGATCGCGCCCGCCATCCTGTCCGAGATCCTGTCGGCGAGCCCGATCCGCGGCCTGCCTCAGGATCTGCTGGTCGGCACCGAAACTTCGGACGACGCGGCCGTCTATCGCCTGAACGACACGCAGGCGCTCGTCGCCACGACCGACTTCTTCACGCCGATCGTCGACGATCCGTACGACTTCGGCCGCATCGCGGCGACCAACGCGATCTCCGACATCTATGCGATGGGGGGGCGGCCGATAATGGCGCTCGCCATCGTCGGCATGCCGCTCGAGAAGCTGCCGCTGTCGGTGATCCGCAGCATCCTCGCCGGCGGCGAATCCGTGTGCGCAGCGGCAGGGATTCCGATCGCGGGCGGCCATTCGATCGATACGCTCGAGCCGATCTACGGCCTCGTCGCGCTCGGCCTCGTGCATCCGGACAAGGTGAAGCGCAACAGCTCCGCCAGGGCCGGCGATGCCCTCGTGCTCGGCAAGCCGCTCGGCATCGGCATCCTCTCGGCGGCGCTGAAGAAGGGCAAGCTCTCGGCCGAGGGCTACGCCGAGATGATCAAGTGGACGACGAAGCTCAACACGCCCGGGCAGGTGCTCGCCGACATGCCGGGCGTGCACGCGCTTACCGATATCACCGGCTTCGGCCTCGCCGGGCACCTGCTCGAGATCTGCCGCGGCTCGAAGCTCGCGGCCGAAGTGAGCTTCGACCAGCTGCCGCTGATTCCGGAGGCCGCGCAATGGGCGCAGGAAGGCATCGCCACCGGTGCCTCCGACCGGAACTGGAAGGGCTACGGCCAGGACGTGGAGATGGGCGCCGGGCTCGCCGACTGGAAGCGCAAGATGCTCACCGACCCGCAGACGAGCGGCGGGCTGCTGGTCGCGTGCGCGCCGCAAGCGGTGAACGACGTGATCAGCACGTTCGGCGGCGACGCCCGCATGATCGGCGAGCTCAAGTCCGGCGCGCCCAAGCTGCGCGTTACTTGAGGAGCGGGCGCAAAGCCCGCCAGATCCGCTCGACGATCAGCGGCTGCGCCTGCGCGCTCGGATGAATGCGGTCGGGCTGGAAATACTCCGGCTGGTCGGCGAAGCCTTCCAGCAGGAAGGGCACGAAGGCCGTCCGGTAGCGTTTCGCGAGCTCGGCGAAGACGCGGTCGAACTGCGCGGTGTAATCGGGCCCGTAGTTGGGCGGCATCCGCATGCCGACCAGCAGCACGCGGGCGCGCGCCTTCTGCGCGCGCTCGATGATCGCGGCGAGATTGGCTTTCATCTGCGCGGCCGGCAGCCCGCGCAGCCCGTCGTTCGCGCCCAGCTCGAGGATGAGGATGGAAGGGCGCTCGCGCTCGAGCGCAGCATCGATGCGTGCGCGGCCGCCGGCGCTCGTCTCGCCGGAGATGCTCGCGTTCACGACGCTATAATCGCTGCGCTCCCGCTTCAACCGTTCCTCGAGCAGCGCGACCCAGCCGCTCGAGCGCGCAATGCCGTAGCCGGCTGAAAGGCTGTCGCCGAAGACCAGGATGGATTTCTCCGCCGCCGCCGCGCCAAGCGGCACCAGCATGAAGACGACGAGCAGCGTTCTGATCGCGAGAGGCATCGGCAAGACTGTCAGGAGCGGCGATGGCGAGCTCGTCATTCTGCGCGACATCGACCTCGAGGTCACGCCGGGCGAGGCGGTGGCCGTGGTCGGCGCCTCGGGCTCGGGAAAGTCGACGCTGCTCGCGCTCCTCGCCGGCCTCGACTCGCCGAGCAGCGGATCCGTGACGCTCGATGGCGTCGATCTCTTCTCGCTCGACGAAGATCGCCGCGCCGAGCTGCGCGGGCGCACGCTCGGCTTCGTCTTCCAGTCGTTCCAGCTGCTGCCGGCGCTTACCGCGCTCGAGAACGTCGCGCTGCCGCTCGAGCTCGTGGGCAGCGAAAAGGCCGAGGCGCTGGCGCGGCAGATGCTCCAGCGCGTCGGCCTTGGCGAGCGCCTTCACCATTATCCGAAGCATCTTTCCGGCGGCGAGCAGCAGCGCGTCGCGCTCGCCCGCGCGTTCGTCGTGCGGCCGAAGCTCCTCCTCGCCGACGAGCCGACGGGCAGCCTCGACGCCCAATCCGGCGCGGCGGTGATCGGCCTGCTCTTCGAGCTGAACCGCGAGTACGGCACGACGCTTCTCCTCGTGACGCACGACGAAGCGCTGGCGGCGCGTTGTGCCCGCATCGTGCGCCTCTCCGGCGGCAGGATCGCGCCATGAGCGCGGCATGGCGCATGCTCGTGCGCGACTGGCGCGCGGGCGAGCTCGGCGTGCTGGCGGCGGCGCTGGTGGTCGCGGTGGCGAGCGTGACGAGCGTCGGCTTCTTCGCCGATCGCGTCGGGCAGGCGCTCGAGCGCGATTCGCATCAGCTGCTGGGCGCCGACGTGGTGCTCGCCGCCGATCACCCCTGGCCTCGCCATATCGTCGAGCTGCTGCACGGCTCGGGCGCGCGCAGCGCCGAAGCGGTGAACTTCATCAGCATGGCGCTGCGTAACGGACAAAGTCAGCTCGCCGGCGTCAAGGCGGTGAGCGAGAGCTACCCGCTGCGCGGCCGGCTGCGTACCGCGCCTTCGCTCGGCGCGCCCGATGCGCCCGCCAGCCAGGGGCCGCAGAAAGGCAGCGTCTGGCTCGAAGAGCGCCTCATCACCGCGCTCGACGCGCCGGTCGGCGCCACGCTGCGCCTCGGCAAGGCCGAATTGCGCGTTGCCGCGGTGCTGACGCTCGAACCGGAACGCGGCGCCGCCTTCTTCAACCTCGCGCCGCGACTGATGATGAACGTGGCCGACGTGCCGGCGACAGGGCTGGTGCAGCCGGGAAGCCGCATCTCCTACTACCTCTACGCGGCCGGCGAGCCGGCGCAAATGAAGGCGCTCGAAGGAAGGCTGAAGGGCGAGCTCGGCCGCGGCGAGCGCCTGGAAACGCTCGAGTCGGGCCGGCCGGAGATCCGCAACTCGATCGACCGCGGCCAGCGCTTCCTCGCGCTGACCGCGCTCCTCGCCGCCGTCCTCGCCGGCGTCGCCATCGCGCTCGGCACGCGCCGGTTCGTCGAGCGCCACCTCGACGGCTGCGCGGTCATGCGCTGCCTCGGCGCCACGCAGGCGAAGCTGCTCGCGCTCTACGGCGGCGAATTCCTGCTGCTCGGCCTGTTCGCCTGCGCGCTCGGCGCGCTCGCCGGTTACGCAGCCCAGGCCGGCATCGGCGCGGCGCTGGCCGAGCTCGTCCGCGCCGAGCTGCCGCCGCCGGCGCCATGGCCGGCGCTGCAAGGCTTCCTGGTCGGGCTGGTCCTCCTTCTCGGTTTCGCGGTGCCGCCGCTCATGCAGCTGCAAGGCGTGCCCGCCCTGCGCGTGATCCGCCGCGAAGCGAGCGGCACCAAGCCGAGCGTGCTCGCCGCTTACCTCGTCGGCATGGGCGCGCTCGCCGGACTGCTCATCTGGCAGGCGGGCGACGTGAAGCTCGGCGTCTACATCGTGGCTGGCTTCGCCGTCGCCGTCGCCGTGTTCTTCCTCGTCGCCTGGGTCGGCCTGCGGCTGGCGAGCCGCCTGCGCTTTCGCCATCGCGCGCTGCGCTATGGCCTCGCCAACCTGCGCCGGCATGCGCGCGGCAATGCCGTGCAGGTGGCAAGCCTGGCGGTCGGGCTCACCGCGTTATTGCTCCTCACCTTCACCCGCAACGACCTCGTCGACGCGTGGCGCCGCGCTGCGCCGCCCGATGCGCCGAACCGCTTCGTGCTCGGCGTGCAACCCGACCAGCTCGCCGCCGTGAAGCAGTTTCTGTCGACGCACGGCGCAGGCGCGCCGGAGTTCTACCCGATGGTGCGCGGGCGCGTGGTGCAGGTGAACGGCCAGCCGGTCAGCGAGGCCGATTACAGCGAGGAGCGCGCACGCCGGCTCATCGAGCGGGAGTTCAACCTGTCCTACCTGGACGAGCTGCCGGCGCACAACGCCATCGCGGCCGGCCGGTGGACGAGAGACGGCCTTTCGGTCGAGGAGGGCATTGCCCAGCGGCTGGGATGGAAGCTCGGCGACGAGCTCACGTTCAACGTCGGCGGGCAAACGTTCCGCGCGCCGGTCACGTCGCTGCGCCGCCTGCGCTGGGACTCGATGAAGGTCAATTTCTTCGTCATCGCGCCGCCGCGCGTGCTCGACGGATTCCCCGCCAGCTTCATCAGCGCCTTTCGCGTGCCGAACGGCCGCGAAGCCGTGCTCAACGATCTCGCCGGCCAGTTTCCCAACATCACGGTGGTCGACATCGGGGCGGCCTTGCGCCAGGCCCAGGACGTGATCGACCAGCTGATCGGCGCGGTCCAGTTCATCTTCCTCTTCGCGCTCGGCGCCGGGCTGCTCGTGCTCTATGCCGCGCTGGTCGCCACGGAAGACGAGCGCCGGCGCGAAGCCGCCGTCATGCGCGTGTACGGCGCGTCGCGTGCCCAGGTGGCCGGCGCCCAGCGCGTGGAATTCCTGGCGATGGGATTGCTGGCCGGCGTGCTCGCCACCGCGGCCGCCGCCATCATCGGACAGCTCCTCGCACGGCGCGTGTTCGAGCTCGACCTGCCTCCCGGCGGCGCGCTCCTGGTCGCGGGGCCGGTGGCCGGTTTGCTCCTCCTTTCCCTCAACGCGTGGCTCTCGTCGCGCAAGGTGCTGCGCGCCTCGCCCGCGCTGATCCTGCGCGAATCGGTGTGATTTCCGGCGCACAGGTCGCCGCCGCGACCCGGCATGCCTTTGCACGGGGCGCTCTGCAGCCGATTGCCACCGAGCTCTGCGTGGTCGAAGACGCCGGCGTGAGGTTTCTCTTGCGCGTGTCCTCCAGCGTGGCTCGCAAGGAGGCGCTCGGCGAGCAGCGCGCCGATCCGCTCGGCGATTACGAGCGCGACCTTTTCGTCGGCGACGTGCCTCCGGCGCATTACGTGCTGCTCAACAAGTTCAACGTCATGCCGGGCCATCTTCTGCTCGTCACGCGCGCGCCCGAGCCGCAGGAATGCCTTCTCACCGAGCGCGATCTCGCGGCGTTTGCGCCGCTCATCGATTCGCTCGGCGGCCTGGGCTTCTATAACGGCGGCCTCGAGGCCGGCGCGAGCCAGCCGCGCAAGCACCTGCAGCTCGTGCCTTTGCCGCTCGGTCCGGAGAAGGCCATCCCGGCGGAGACCAGCATCAAGACGGCCGCGCTTCCCTTCCGCCATGCCTTTGCAGCGGTGGAGAAGGTGGCGGACCTGCATCGCGTGTACCGCGAGCTGCTCGATCGCTGCGGCATCGCCGGCGTGGGAAAGGAAGAGCGGCAGTCGGCGCCGTACAACCTGCTCTTCACGCGCGAGTGGATGCTCCTCGTGCCGCGCCGGCGCGAGCGCTTCGAATCGATCTCGGTGAACGCGCTCGGCTTCGCCGGCTCGCTCTTCGTGCGCGATCACGCCTCGCGCGAGCGCGTGTGCGCCGTCGGCCCGATGCAGGTGCTCAGAGCGGTGGCGATAGAATGAGACGATGGAGATCCTGCTTGTCGCCACGCTGATCGCGGCCTGCGCGACGGCCGGCATGATGGCCGTCATGCTGGGACGCGAGCGCGCCAGCGCGCGCGAGGCACGCGAGGAGCTGTCGCGGGCGCTGATGAGCTTCAGCCAGACCGTGTCGGCGCAGATGGCTTCGATCGCGACGGTGCAGGGGGGGCAGGTCGAGCATCTGCGCAAGGCGATCGAGGACGGCCTGGCGCGCATGCAGCAGGACAACGCCGCCAAGCTCGAGCAGATGCGCCAGACGGTGGACGAGAAGCTGCATAACACGCTCGAGAAGCGCCTCGCGGAATCCTTCAGGCAGGTTTCGGAGCGCCTCGAGCTCGTGCACAAGGGGCTGGGCGAGATGCAGACGCTGGCCACCGGCGTCGGCGACCTGAAGCGCGTGCTGACGAACGTGAAGGTGCGCGGCACCTGGGGCGAAGTGCAGCTCGGCTCGCTGCTCGAGCAGATGCTGACGCCCGAGCAGTACGCGAAGAACGTCGCCACGCGCGCCGGCTCGCGGGAGCGTGTCGAGTTCGCGATCCGTCTGCCGGGGCGCGACGGGCAGGCGCAGGTCTGGCTGCCGATCGATTCCAAGTTTCCCATCGAGGATTACGAAAGGCTGGTCAACGCGCAGGATGCGGTAGCCGCCGAGGAAGCCGCCAGGGCGCTCGAGACGCGCGTCAAGCTCGAGGCGAAGACCATCCGGGAGAAGTATCTCGAGCCGCCGGCGACGACCGACTTCGCCATCCTCTTCGTGCCGACCGAAGGACTGTATGCCGAGATCGCGCGCCGGCCGGCGCTGGTCGATTTCGTCCAGCGCGAATACCGCGTCACGATCGCCGGTCCGATGAACCTGAGCATGATCGTGAACAGCCTGCAGATGGGCTTCCGCACGCTCGCCATCGAGAAGCGTGCCGGCGAGGTGTGGCAGGTGCTGGGCGGCGTGCGCACCGAGTTCGGCAAGTTCATCGACGTCCTGGCGCGCACCAAGCAGCAGCTGCAGACGGTGGCGAATTCCATCGAGGCGGCCGAGGTGCGTACGCGCCAGATCGAGCGCAAGCTGAAGGACGTCGAGGCGCTGCCGGGCACGCAGGCGGAGCTCCTCGAAGACAACGTCGTGCGCCTGCCCGAGGGCGGCGCGAGCTGAGCCATTCGGCGTGTAGTTGTTCGGCGACACCATCTCGCTGAATCGAAACAGCTTTTGGCATTCTGAGCTTTCGGCTAAGATCGCGGTCGAAAGGGGGCGTTGAGGCTCTCTTTTGGCTCGGCGCCCGACCACGGCCGATGCCTCTATCGCTGCGCTTCGTC
>DATDCR010000323.1:0-31005 GCA_036524215.1 Burkholderiales bacterium | reverse complement strand
AAGGCGCGCTTCCGTGCAGGATGCGAAGCCCGCAGCAGAAAGCGCGGCGGCTCCTGCGGCCGCTCCCGCCGTCGCAGCAGAAACCGCCGGGACTGCGGCGGCCGCAGCGGCCCCGACCCCGTCGGCGCGCGCGGCGCCGCCCGAGAAGCCGGAACCCTGGCTGGAACGGATCGCGGAGCTGCGCAGCCGCGGCCGCCACGCCGAGGCCGACCGGCAGCTTGCCGAGTTCAGGCGCGCGTACCCGAGCTATGTGCTGTCGGAAATCATGCGCGAGCGCGTGGAGGGTCGCTGACCGCGGCTCGCTGGCCGCTTCAATGATGCAGGATCTTCGACAGGAACTGCTGCGCCCGCTCCGAGCGCGGCGTGCCGAAGAACTCGTCCTTGGGCGCATCTTCGACGATGCGGCCGCCATCCATGAAGATGACGCGGCGCGCCACCTTGCGCGCGAAGCCCATCTCGTGCGTCACCACCATCATGGTCATCCCTTCGCGCGCGAGGTCGACCATCACGTCGAGTACCTCGTTGATCATTTCTGGATCGAGCGCGGAGGTCGGCTCGTCGAACAGCATCGCGATCGGATCCATCGACAGCGCGCGCGCAATGGCCACCCGCTGTTGCTGGCCGCCGGATAGCTGCCCGGGATACTTGTCCTGGTGGGCGAGGAGGCCGACCCGCTCGAGCAGCTTGCGGCCCCGTTCGCGCGCCTCGTCGGGGGAGCGGCGCAGCACCTTGACCTGCCCGAGGGTAAGGTTCTCCGACACGGTCATGTGGGGGAAGAGCTCGAAGTGCTGGAACACCATGCCGACGCGCGAGCGCAGTTTCGGCAGGTTCGTCTTCGGATCGCCGACCGAGATGCCATCGACGCGGATTTCACCCTGCTGGAACGGCTCCAGACCATTCACGCATTTGATCAGGGTCGACTTGCCGCTGCCCGACGGGCCGCACACCACGACCACTTCGCCTTTGGCGACCTCGGTCGAGCACTCGGCGAGCACCTGGAAGCTGCCGTACCACTTGCTGATGTTGCGGATCGAGATCAAGGGCTTCCCCTAGCGAATCACCGTTAGCCGGGCCTGCAAGTGCTTCACGTAGCGCGAGGCCGCGAAGCTCATCATGAAGTACACCAGCGCCACGAAAAGGTACATCTCCACCAGTCGTCCGTCACGGTTGGCGACCTTCGCTGCCGCGCCGAAGAAGTCGGTGGCCGAGATGACGTACACCAGCGAAGTGTCCTGGAAGAGGATGATGGTCTGCGTGAGCAGGACGGGCAGCATGTTGCGGAAGGCCTGCGGCAGGATGACGAAGCCCATCATCTGCCAGTAGTTGAGTCCGATGGCATAGCCGGCCGCCACCTGTCCGCGCGACACCGACTGGATGCCCGCGCGCATGATTTCGCAGTAATAGGCGGCCTCGAACATGGTGAAGGTGATCACCGCGCTGTGCCAGGCGCCGACGCTCAGCGGCCGGCCCTCGCCCGACAGCCAGCCGCCGATCCAGGGCACCAGGAAGTAGAACCAGAAGATCACCAGCACGAGCGGCACCGAGCGCATCAGGTTCACGTAGGCGCCGGCGAGGACCGCGAGCGGCCGGAACGCCGCCAGCCGCATCATGGCGAGCAGCGTGCCGAACACCATGCCGCCGGTCATCGCCATCGCCGTCAGCGTGAGGGTGAACACCATGCCGTCGCGGAAAAGGTAAGGCAGCGAGCGCTGGATGACGTCGAAATCGAAGTCGGCGAACATGGGCTAGTGCCCCGCCTGCTGCGCCTGCGCGGCGCCGATGAGGCCGGGCACGCGCACGCGCGCTTCCAGCCAGCGCATGCCGAGGACCACCACCATGTTCGCCAGCAGGTAGATCGCCGTGGCGGCGGCGAACGCCTCGAACACCTGGAAGCTGAACTCCTGCATGGCGCGCGCGCGCGCCGTGAGCTCCATGACGCCGATGGTCAGCGCCACCGAGGAATTCTTGATGCAGTTCAGGAATTCCGAGGTGAGCGGCGGCAGGATGATGCGGAAGCTCTGCGGCAGGATCACCTGCCGATAGGCCTGGGGCAGCGTGAGGCCGATGGCGGTTCCCGCCATCATCTGTCCGCGCGGCAAGGATTGAATGCCGGCGCGCACCTGCTCGGCGACGCGCACCGAAGTGTAGATGCCGAGGCACAGGACCGCCGGAAAGTACGATCCCCAGGGCGGCGGCAACTGCTTCATCCAGTCGCCGGCGCGCTCCGGCAGCAGCTCGGGGAGGACGAAGAACCACAGGAACATCTGCACGAGCAGCGGTATGTTGCGGAACACCTCGACGTAGGCGGTGCACAGGCCGCGCAGCCAGGCGAGCGGCGTGGTGCGAAGCGTGCCGACGAGCGAGCCGACGCCGAGCGCGATGAGCCACGCGGCGAGCGCGACGGCGAGGGTCCAGCCCAGGCCGGCGATCAGGTAGTGCAGGTACGAGCCCGAGGCGCCGGGCTCGAGATCGAAGAAGATCCTCCAGTTCCAGTTGTACTTCAGCGTCCCTCCTCAAGCAAAAACGGGGAGCATCGCTCCCCGTTCCCGGTCCGCCTCAACGCCTACTTGTAGTCATTCGGATCGCCGGAATCGGTCGGGCTGGCGATCACCTTCTTGAACTGCGCGCTGATCGGCAGGTTCAGGTTGACGTTCTTCGGCGGGATCGGCTTCTGGAACCATTTCTGGTAGATGCCGTTGATCTGGCCGCTCTTGTAGATCTTGATCATCGCGTTGTCGACCACCTTCTTGAACGCGGTGTCGTCCTTGCGCACCATGATGCCGTACGGCTCGACCGAAAGGGCGTCCTGCGAGATCGAGTAGTCCTTGGGCGACTTGGACGTCGCCACCAGGCTGTAGAGCAGGATGTCATCCATCACGAAGGCGGCCGCGCGCCCCGTCTCGACCATCAGGAAGGCTTCCGGATGCCCGTTGGCGGAGACGATGCTCGCGCCGAGGTTCTTCTGCGAATTCAGCTCCGTGATCTGCTTGATGTTGGTGGTGCCGGCGGTCGAGACCACCGTCTTGCCCTTCAGGTCTTCCAGCTTGTTCAGCTTCGCCGACTTCTTCGCGACGAAGCGGTTCGCCGTGACGAAGTGCGTGATCGTGAACCAGACCTGCTTCTGGCGCTCGAGGTTGTTGGTGGTCGAGCCGCATTCGAGGTCGATGGTGCCGTTCGCCATCAGCGGGATGCGGTTCGCCGAAGTGACGAGCTGGTACTTCACTTCCAGCTTCGGCATCTTCAGCTCCGTCTTCACCGCGTCGACGATGCGATGGCAGAGGTCCATCGCATAACCGATCGGCTGCTGCTTGTCGTCGTAGTACGAGAACGGGATCGAGGCGTCGCGGTGGCCGATGGTGATGCTGCCCGAATCCTTGATCTTCTTCAGCGTGCCTTCCTGCGCGAGCGCGGGAAGCGTAAGGCCCACCGCGGCGGCGGCGAGCAGGGCGAGTGCAGTTCTCATCCGTTGGTCCTCCCTGTGGTGTGCAAAAATTCTACAGCGATGCCGCGGTATTGCGCAGCCGCTCCGCCATCGCGGCAAGGAGCGAGATGCCGAAGGTGGGCTCGGACTTCACCAGCTTGAGGAATACGTTGCGGTTGATGCCGAGCAGGGCGCAGTCGGTGTCGGCAACCGCGTTCGCCGCCCGCGGCGACTGGTCGATGAGCGCCATCTCGCCGAAGATGCCCCCCGCACCGACCATCTCGACCACCGTGCCGCGGATGGAGATGGCGACGCGGCCTTCGATGACCACGTACATGAGCGCGCCCGCCTGCCCGGCCACCATGATGATCTTGCCCTTCTCGTAGCGCACCACGGCCTGCTCGCCCAGGCCGTTGATGAGGGTCGCGAGGAGGGATTTGTCGAAGACGCGCGACTCCTTGCTGCCGGCGGCGCTCGGCACGCCCGACAGGCGGGCGATCATGCCGCGCAGGCGCATGATCATGGTGCCGAGCATCATGAGCGCGAACTCCGGCTTCTTCTGCAGGGCGGCGGCAAATCCCTTGTCGTCGAGCGAAATCACGCGGCAAGCGGTCTGCGCGACGGCGGTGGCGCTGCGCGGCGAGTCGCTGATGGCGGCCATCTCGCCGAAGATCTCGCCCACCTTGGGCTCGCCGATCGTCTTGCCCTTGGCGACGAGCGCGACGCGGCCTTCGAGCAGCAGGTACATCTTGTCGCGCTTGAGAAGCAGCCGGCTCGCCTTCTCGTTCTCCGAGAAAAAGACCGTCCCGGCCGGCACGGATTCCTCCTTGCCGGTCGATTCGAAGAAGGCGCGCGCCACGGCGGGGATGTACAGCGGCACCTGGGGGGCCGCCGGCGCGGCGGGCTTGGCGCTCGGCGCCGGCTGGCTGAAATCGAGGTCGTCGCTCACAGGTAAAACCTCACGGCCCGATGATAGTGCCAGAATGTGCACCCATGACGCACGCGGTACGCAAGGAGCACGATCTCCTCGGTGACCGGGCGGTGCCGGCGGATGCCTACTACGGCATCCACACCCTGCGGGCGCTCGAGAATTTCCCCATCACCGGCACGGCAATCTCGATCTACCCGGACCTGGTGGCGGCGCTCGCCTGCGTCAAGCAGGCCGCGGCGATCGCCAATTGCGAGCTGGGCCTGCTCGACGACCGCCGCTCGATGGCGATCCGCCTCGCCTGCGAGGAGATTCGCGAGGGCAAGCTGCACGACGAGTTCGTCGTCGACGTGATCCAGGGCGGCGCCGGTACCTCGAGCAACATGAACGCGAACGAGGTGATCTGCAATCGCGCGCTCGAGATCCTCGGGTTCGCGAAAGGCGACTACGCGCAGCTCCATCCGCTGGACCACGTCAACCTCTCGCAGAGCACGAATGACGTCTACCCGACGGCGGTCAAGCTCGCGGCGCAGTTCGGCATCCGTCGTCTGCTGAACGACATGGCGGCCTTGCGCCAGGCCTTCGAGGCCAAGGCGCTAGAATTCGACGACGTGCTCAAGGTGGGGCGCACGCAGCTGCAGGATGCGGTGCCGATGACCCTCGGCCAGGAATTCTCGACCTACGCGGTGATGCTCGGCGAGGACGAGCAGCGGCTGGGCGAAGCGGCCGGATTGATCCGCGAGATCAATCTCGGGGCCACCGCGATCGGCACCGGCATCAACGCGCACCCCGATTACGCCGCGCTCGTCACCATCCGGCTGTCCGAAGTCTCCGCCGTGGCGTTCATCAGCGCGCCGAATCTCATCGAGGCGACGCAGGATGCCGGCGCTTTCGTGCAGCTCTCCGGCGTGCTCAAGCGCATCGCCGTCAAGCTGTCGAAGACCTGCAACGACCTGCGGCTGCTCTCTTCCGGGCCGCGCGCCGGCATCGGCGAGATCTCGCTGCCGGCGATGCAGGCCGGCTCCTCGATCATGCCGGGCAAGGTGAATCCGGTGATTCCCGAGGTGGTGAACCAGATCGCCTTCGAGGTCATCGGCAACGACATGGCGGTGACCATGGCCGCCGAAGCCGGCCAGCTCCAGCTCAACGCCTTCGAGCCGATCATCGCCCACAGCCTGTTCAAGAGCGTGTCGCACCTCGCCGCGGGATGCCGCACGCTCGCCGAGCGGTGCGTGAAGGGCATCACGGCAAACCGCGAGCGCGCGCGCCGCTTGCTCGACGATTCGACCGCGCTCGTCACGGCGTTGACGCCGATCCTCGGCTACGCGACCTCGACCGAGATCGCCGGCGAGGCGCTCGCGAGCGGCAAGCGCGTCTACGACCTGGTGCTCGCCAGGAACCTGATGACGCGCGAGCAGCTCGACCAGGTGCTGAGGCCCGAGATCCTGACCAAGCCGCTCACGCCGCAGAGCCCGAAGGGCCGCTGAGCAGCTCGGTCACGCCGCCCACGGCGGCGGTATTCACGGTGAGCGTGCGCTCAGTGGCGAAGCGCAGGAGATAGTGCGGTCCGCCCGCCTTGGGGCCGGTGCCGCTCAGGCCTTCGCCGCCGAACGGCTGCACGCCGACGACCGCGCCGATCATGCTGCGGTTGACATACGTATTGCCGACACGCGTCGCGGCCAGGACTTCGTCGACGAAGCTCTGGACGCGGCTATGGATGCCCAGCGTCAGCCCGTAGCCGGTGCCGGCCAGCCACTGCAGCACCTTGCCGAGCTCGCTTCTGCGGTAGGTGCAGACATGGAGGATCGGACCGAACACCTCGCTGCGCGGAAGCTCGCCGAGGGCCAGCGCGAACGCGATCGGCGCGATGAAATGCCCCGCGGCGACAGGCGCCGGCGCTTCGCCGATGAGTTTCGCCGACGCGCGCAGGCGCGCGACGTGGGCGGCGAGCGCCGCGTGGGCGCTGCCGTCGATGATCGGACCGATGTCGGTTTCCGGGCGGGATGCATTGCCGACCTCCAGCTCGGCAAGCGCGCCGGCGAGGAGCTCGAGGATGCGGGGCGCGGTGCCTTCGTCCAGGAAGAGAACGCGCTGCGCCGAGCAGCGTTGCCCCGCGCTCTGGAACGAGGAGATCACCGTGTCGTCGACCACCTGCTCGGGCAGCGCGGATGAGTCGACGATCATGGCGTTGACGCCACCGGTCTCGGCGATGAAGGGCACGATCGGCCCCTCGCGTGCCGCGAGCGCGGCGTTGATGCGCTTCGCCGTCTCGACTGAGCCGGTGAAGGCGACGCCGGCAATGCGCGCATCCGCGATGAGCGGCGCGCCAATGGCTTCCCCGTCGCCAATGGCGCAGATCGCGGCGCCCGGCGCAATGCCGGCCTCGAGGAATATTTCGATCGCGCGCTGGCCGATGCGCGGCGTCTGCTCGGCCGGCTTGGCGATCACGGTGTTGCCCGCGGCGAGCGCCGCGGCCACCTGGCCGGTGAAGATGGCGAGCGGAAAATTCCAGGGGCTGATGCAGGCGAACACCCCGCGGCCGTGCAGGCGCAGCTCGTTGCGCTCGCCGGCCGGGCCGGCGAGCACTTGCGGTGCGGCGAAATGCCGGCGCGCCTGCAAGGCGTAGTAGCGGCAGAAGTCCGCGGCTTCGCGCACCTCGGCGACGGCATCGGCATACGTGCGCCCGCCTTCGCGCACGATGAGCGAGACCAGCTCTGCCATGCGCGCTTCGAGCAGCGCCGCGGCATTCTCCAGCCGCTCGGCGCGGCTCCCGGCCGGCACTTTCGACCACGCCTCGAAGGCTGCCGCGGCCCGTCCGACGTCGGCATCAAGCGCCGGCCTGGAGGTCTCACGGACCGCCGGCAGCGCCTTGTCCGCGGCGATGCCGGCTTGAAGGTGCTCGAGCACATCGCGGCGCGATAGGTCGAGGCCGAGCGAGTTCAGGCGGTCCGGATACAGGTTGCGGGGCAGCGGAATGCGCTCGTTCGGAAAATACGGCTGCGGCAGCTGCTCGAGCGGATCGGCGACCAGCGTCTCGAGAGGGACGTCCGGGTCGGCGATCTGGTGGACGAAGGAGGTGTTTGCCCCGTTCTCAAGCATGCGGCGCACGAGGTAAGGCAGCAGGTCGGTGAAGCTGCCGACCGGTGCGTACATGCGAACGGTCACGTTGCGCTCGGCGAGGAGCGCGTCGTAGAGCGCGTCGCCCATGCCGACCAGTTTCTGGAACTCGAACTCCTGTCCTGTCGCGAGCTCGAGGATCGTCGCGACGGTGCGGCAGTTGTGGGTGGCAAAGGCGGGATAGACGGCGGCAGGCGCTTCCAGCAGCCGCGTCGCACAGGCGACGTACGAGAGGTCCGTCGCGGCCTTGCGCGTGAAGACGGGGTAATCGGGCATGCCGAGCTGCTGGGCACGCTTCACTTCGCTGTCCCAATAAGCGCCTTTCACGAGCCGGATCGGCAGCCGTCGGCCGGCATTCTTGCCGAGCGTGACGAGCCAGTCGCACACCGCCACGGCGCGCTTTTGATACGCCTGCACGGCAAGCCCGGCGGCAAAGTCCTGGGCGAGCGCCGCGTGCAGGTCGAGCGTCAGCTCGAGCCGCTCGGACTCTTCCGCATCGATCGTGAAAGTGACGCCGCGCTCGGTGGCGAGCCGCGCGAGCGTTTGGAGCCGAGGCAGCAGCTCGGCGAAGAGGCGGCTTCGCTTCGCCTCCTCGAACCGCGGGTGCAGCGCCGAGAGCTTGATCGACAGGCTGTCGGGCGCGCGCACCTGCCGCAGCGCGTGCGCGTAGAGATCCATGTAGCGCAGCGCATCCGCGGTCGTGCGGGCGCCTTCGCCCAGCATGTCGTACGAATGCAGGTAGGGCTTGCGCTCGGCGCCGCGCCGTACCGCCTCCTCGATCGTCTCCGCGAGGACGAACTGCTCGGCGAGGATGCGCATCGCCTGGCGCACTGCCGCCCGCACCACGGGTTCGCCAAGGCGGGCGACGATGTGCTTGAGGGGGGACGGCTCGTCGTGCCAGCGGGCGAGCTTGCCGGTGAGAAGGAGCGCCCAATCGGCGGCGCTGGAAAGCAGCGAGTCGTCCGTGCTCGGCGACCAGTCGCCCTGCGAGAGCCGTTCGCGAAGCAGCGCGTCGGCCGTGGCGGCATCGGGAATGCGCAGCAGGGCTTCGGCGACGCACATCAGCGCCACCCCTTCGCGCGTGGCGAGGCCGTAGTGCCGCAGGAACGACTCGGCACTGAGCGCGGCCGGTGGCGTGGCGCGCACCCGCTCGGCAAGGCGCAGCGCGCCCGCGGTAATGGCCTGGCCGCGGGCTGGCTGCAGGGCGCGCAAATCGGCAACCGCGTCGCCTTCGGCGATCCGGTGGTAGCGCCGAATTGCTGCCAGGGCTTCGGGCAATATAATCACCGGCGAAAATCCTAGCGGAAGAAAGATGGCCGCATCATCGGCTCCCAAGCTGTTGTGGCAACCCAGCGAGCGCGCCATCGAAGAGGCGCAGCTTACGCAGTTCGCACGCCAGGTGATCCGCAAGCGCCGCCTCGACGCGAACAGCTACCCCGAGTTCTACACCTGGTCGGTCGAAAACGCCGCGGATTTCTGGTCCGAGGTATGGGATTTCTGCGGCGTCGTCGCCTCGCGCAAGGGCGCGACGGTGCTCGTCGACGGCGACAGGATGCCGGGCGCGCACTGGTTCCCCGAGGCGCGGCTCAACCTGGCGCAGAACCTCCTGCGCCGCGGCGACCGCGGCGATGCGTTCGTCTTCTGGGACGAGACCGGCTTCAAGCGTCGCGTCAGCTACTCGGACCTGACGAGCGATGTGTCGCGCGCGGCGCAGGCGCTGCAGGCGCTCGGCCTTCGGGCCGGCGACCGCGTCGCGGCCTTCATGCCGAACATTCCCGAAGCCGGCATGCTGGCGCTTGCTGCGCTTTCGCAAGGCATCGTCTGGTCGTCTTGCTCGCCGGATTTCGGCGTCGACGGCGTGCTCGACCGCTTCGGCCAGATCGAGCCGAAGGTGCTCTTCTGCGCCGACGGCTATCAGTACAACGGCGAGCGGCACGATTCGCTCGAGCGCGTGCGCGCGATCGCGGAAAAGCTGCCCGCGCTGCGCAAGGTGGTCGTCGTGCCGCAGCTCAATGCGCGCGTCGACGTGTCGGACATTGCGAAGGCCGTCACGCTGGAAGAATGGCTGCGGCGCTACCAGCCGGCCGAAATCAACTTCGCGCAGCTGCCGTTCGAGCACCCGGTGTTCATCCTGTTCACCTCGGGCACCACCGGGACGCCGAAATGCATCGTGCATGGCGCCGGCGGCACGCTCCTGCAGTGCTTGAAGACCTACAAGCTCCATTTCGATGTGCGCCCCGGCGAGCGCTTCTTCTATTACTGCACGACCAACTGGGTGGTGTGGAACGTTCTTTTCATGGGGCTCGCCGCCGAGGCGAGCGTCATGCTCTATGACGGCTCGCCTTTCTCGCGCGGCGGGCGCATCCTTTTCGATTACGCGGAGAAGGAGCGCTTCACGCATTTCGGCACGTCGGCCAAATTCATCGACGCCTGCGCGAAGCGCGACCTGCGTCCGCTCGAGAGCCACGATCTCGCGGCGCTGCGAATGGTGATCTCGACCGGCTCGCCGCTCGTCGCGGAAAGCTACGACTACGTCTACGACGCGTGGAAGGCCGACGTGTGCCTGTCGTCGATCTCCGGCGGCACCGACATCATGGGCGCCTTTGCCGACGCGAACGCGGTGCTGCCAGTCTATCGCGGCGAGATGCAATGCCGCTCGCTCGGCATGGCCATCGATGTGTTCGACGACGACGGCCAGCCGCTCGTCAACCACAAGGGCGAGCTGGTCTGCACCAAGCCCTTTCCGTCGATGCCGCTCGGCTTCTGGAACGACCGCGGCGGCGAGAAATATCATGCCGCGTACTTCGCGAAATACCCGAACGTCTGGTGCCATGGCGACTGGTGCGAGCTGACGGATCGCGGCACCTTGATCGTCTACGGGCGCTCGGACGCGACGCTCAATCCAGGCGGCGTTCGCATCGGCACGGCCGAGATCTACCGGGTCGTCGAGCGCATCCACGAGGTGGAGGAGTCCGTCGCCATCGGCCAGCTCTGGCCGCCCGACCAGCCGAGCGATACGCGCGTGGTCCTCTTCGTGCGCCTGCGACCTGGCTATTCGCTCGACGCCGCCCTCGAGGAGCGCATTCGCGCGGAGATTCGCAAGCAGGCATCGCCGCGCCACGTTCCCGCGCGCATCGTGCAGGTGCCGGATATCCCGCGCACGAAGAACGGCAAGGTCGTCGAGCTGGCCGTGAAGGCCATCGTCAACGGCATGCCCGTGTCGAACACGGATGCGCTCTCGAATCCGCAGGCGCTAGAACACTTTCGCGACGTGCCCGAGCTCGCCGACTGAGGTGAGGGCCGTCGCCGGCCTGCTCGCCCTCCTTTGCTTTGCCTCGGCGTTCGCCGCCGATCCGTTGCCGGCCCTGCATGCCGAGGGGCGCAATGTCACCGTTTCGGGCGTTTCAGCCGGCGGCTACATGGCCGTGCAGTTTCACGTCGCGCACTCGGCGAGCGTCTCCGGCGTTGGCGTCATCGCCGGCGGGCCGTACTACTGCGCGCAGGGCAACGTGTTCACGGCTTACTACAACTGCATGACGCCGGGCGGGTGGACGCCGCTGCCGCGCGCCGAGCTGCTGAAGCTGCAGGCGGACGCCTTTGCCAACGCGCGGCGCATCGACCCGACGGCCAACCTGGCTCGCGCGCGCGCGTGGCTCTTCAGCGGCACGAACGACCATATCGTCTATCCCGAAGTGGTGGCGGCGCTGCGCGACTTCTATGCCGGCTACAAGGCGCAGGTGCTGTTGGTGTCGGACCGGCCGGCCGGGCATGGCATGGTGACGCAAACCAAGGGTGAAGCCTGCGGCGCCACGCGTGCGCCGTTCATCGTGAGCTGCAAGTACGACGCGGCGGGAGAAATGCTGCGCTTCCTGATGGGCAAGCTTTTGCCGGCGGCTGCGAAGGAGAGCGGGGAGCTGATGCCGTTCGATCAGAATGCCTACGCCGGCGCGGACGCTCATGCGATCGCGATGGACGATGTGGGCTTCGTCTATGTGCCTCAGGCCTGCAAGTCGCAGCGGTGCGCGATCCACGTCGCTTTCCATGGCTGCAGGCAGGGCCGAGCGGAAATCGGCGAGCGCTTCGCGCGCGAAGCCGGCTACAACGCGTGGGCCGACAGCAACGCGCTGATCGTCCTTTATCCGCAAGTCGTCAAGCGCTATAGCCCGCTCGTGTTCAACCCGCGAGGCTGCTGGGACTGGTGGGGCTATACCGGCGCAGACTACGCGACCAGCCAGGGCGCGCAGATCCGCGCCGTGAAGGCGATGGTGGAGGCGCTCGGCCGTTAACGGCCGGCGGCGATCGCGCGGGCGATCGCTTCGATCACCGTCGGCTGCTCGCCGATCGGCGGCTCGAGCTCGACCCTGATGGTCGGGTGTTTGCCCGCGGCCTGCGCTGCAAGCCGCGGCAGGTCTTCGCCGACATGGCCACCCTTGCCGAGGAACACCGGGACGACGCGGATCGAGCGTGCGCCTCTCCTCGCGAGCGCGTCGATCGCCTGCTCGAGTGTCGGTGGCATGAGATCGAGGAAGGCGAGCTCGACCGGGCCGGAGAACCTGCGCGAAAGGCTGAGCGCCAGCTGCTCGAAGGGTTGCGCCCACTGCGCGTCGCGCGAGCCGTGGGCGAAGAGGACGATGCCTTGCGTCAATGCAGCGTCGCGCGCCGGCCTTCGTAGATTCCTTGCAGCAGCCGCAGCGAGCCCAGGCTGATCGCGCGATGCGAAAGCGCGTGGCCGAGGTCCTCGACGATGTCGAGCGTCACGGGGACGTGCAGTCCCGAGAGAACGCGCGCGGCGCGCTCCGCATAGACGCGCGATACGACCGAGTCCACTTCGCCGTGGACCAGGTGGATGCGCGAGCCGATGCGCGCGCCGCGGCCCGGCAGCCGGGCGTAGCGTGAGGAGAACGCGACGACGGCGCCGGCGATGCCCGGCGTCTTCACCGCTTCGAGCGCGAGGGTGCCGCCCTGCGAAAAGCCGATCAGCACCGTGCGGCTCGCGGCCACGCCGAAGTTGGTCTGCTCGCGGCGCACCAGGTCTTCGAAGTCGGGCAGCACCGCAGCCACGCGGTCGCGGTGGTTGTCGCAATTGAGCCCGCGGGTCGGGTACCAATCCTGCGCCGCGCCGCCTCGCGCGTCGGGATTGAATCCGCTCGGCACGACGAGCGCCGCGCTCGGGAAGCGCGCCTGGAACTTGAAGGCAATCGGAATCATCGACTGCGCGGTTGCGCCACAGCCGTGCAGGAACACAAACAGGTGGTTGGCCTTCTCGCTCTGCCCGGGGCCGAAGCGGTAAACCCTGCCGGAAGACATGCCAAGCACATTCTTACCCTCGCACGGCCGTTCTGTAAACTGATTTGCGTCCCTTCTGAGGTGGTCCATGCAAAAGGCAGGATTTCTAACGGCTTTCTGGGCGTTGGCGAAACCATACTGGGTGTCGGAGCAGCGCAAAAAGGGCCTCGGATTACTGGCCGCCGTCGTCGGCTTGTCGCTCGGCCTTGTGTACCTCGAGGTGCAGTTCAACCTGTGGAACAAGGACTTTTACAACGCGCTGGAAAACAAGGATCAGGCGGAATTCTTCGCTCAACTGTGGCGCTTCACCGTCATCGCGGTGTTCTGGATCATCGCCGGCGTGTATCGGCTTTACCTGCAGCAGATGCTGCAGATCGAGTGGCGCACCTGGCTGAACGAGCACTTCCTCGCCGCATGGCTGAAGGACCGCGCCTACTACCGGCTGCAGCTCGTCAACGGCGGCGTCGACAACCCCGACCAGCGGATCGCCGAAGACCTGCGCCTCTTCGTCGACATGACGCTCGATCTGTCGATCGGCCTGCTTTCGGCGGTCGTCATGCTTGCCTCGTTCACGGGCATCCTGTGGACGCTTTCGGGCGACTTCACCGTCGCCGGCATTTCCATTCCCGGCTACATGTTCTGGGTGGCGCTGGTGTACTCCGTCGTCGGCAGCTGGCTTACCCACAAGATCGGCAAACCGCTCATCGGTCTGGATTTCAACCAGCAGCGCTTCGAAGCGGACTACCGCTATTCGCTGGTGCGCCTGCGCGAGAACAGCGAAGGCGTGGCGCTCTACAAGGGCGAGCAGCTCGAGCTGGCGAATTTCCACGAGCGCTTCCAGATGGTGATCCAGAACTGGTGGGGCATCATGACCAAGCGCAAGCAGCTCAACTGGTTCACGTCGTTCTATGCGCAGCTCGCCATCGTGTTTCCCTACCTGGTCGCCGCGCCGCGTTATTTCTCGGGTGCGGTCGGCATGGGGTTCATCTTCCAGACGGCCTCGGCGTTCCGCAACGTGCAGGCCTCGCTCTCGTGGTTCATCGACGCCTATCCGCAATTCGCGCAGTGGAAAGCCACCGTCGACCGTCTGACCAGCTTCAGCGCGTCGCTTGAGCGCGTACGCAGCGATGCGCGCGAGCTGGGCGGCGAACATGGCGAGGCGGCGCACGAGACGATCGGCGTGGAGGCGCTCGAGTTGTCGCTGCCGCAGGGAAGGCCGCTGCTTGCGCCGACCACCATCGAATTGCGGCCCCGGGAGGATGTGCTGGTGAGCGGGCCCTCCGGCGCGGGCAAGTCGACATTTTTCCGTGCGCTCGCGGGCATCTGGCCTTACTGGAAAGGGCGCGTGCGACTGCCGCAGGGCGCGCGCCTTCTCTTCTTGCCGCAGAAGGCCTATTTGCCGGTTGGCGCGTTGAAGCGAGCGGTGACCTACCCGGGCGATACCGCGTCGTTCAGCGACGCGGAGATCGCCGATGCCCTGCAAGCGGTCGGGCTGGCTTCGCTGGCGGGCGACCTCGAGCGCAGCGAGAACTGGGCGCAGCTGCTCTCCGGCGGAGAGCAACAACGGCTCGCCTTCGCGCGCGCGCTGCTCAACAAGCCGGACTGGCTCTTCCTCGACGAAGCTACGGCATCGTTGCCGGAGGATGCGCAGGAGG
Source organism: Burkholderiales bacterium (assembly GCA_036524215.1). GTDB lineage: Bacteria > Pseudomonadota > Gammaproteobacteria > Burkholderiales > SG8-39 > SCGC-AG-212-J23. The sequence goes on along the minus strand of DATDCR010000323.1, from coordinate 16,598 downwards.
CGCTTTACCGCTTGGTCAAGACACGTCTGCCGCGCACCACCCTGGTCTCGATCGGACACCGCGCGAGCCTGCGTGCGTATCACGGCAGGCAGTTGGCCTGGCAGGGAGAGCGGTTAGCTGCCGTTACCTAGGATGATGCAGGTCGTCGTGGCGTGGGCGTACAGCTTGCCGTCGGCGTCCTCGAGACGGCCGTCGGCCGTAGCGACACGATTGCCGAAATGCACGAGCCGGCCGATGGCCCGCAGGCGACCCGTTGCTTTGGTAATTGCGCGCACGAGGTTCGTCTTCGCCTCGAGCGTGGTATAGCCGCCGCCTGCCGGCACGCGCGTGTGCACGCTGCAGCCCATCGCGGAATCGAGCAGCGTCATCGCCAGCCCACCGTGCACGACGCCGATCGGGTTGTAATGCTGCTCGCCTGGCGCGAACTCGAACACGGCGTGTCCCGGCTCGGCTTCGACCAGCCGGAAGCCGAGCACTTGCGCGATCGGCGGCGGCGGCAGCCGGCCGTCGCGGATGGCCCGCAGGAAGTCGAGCCCGGACATCGATCTTCCCGCAGCGGCGAGCGCCGCCGGATCGCTCCACGAAAGCGTTAGGGTCCGCTGCACGATCAGTAGAGCGGCGCCGGATGCGGCAGCTCGCCTTTCGCCAGGCTCGTGATCGACGAGCGGCCGCTGATGAAATCCGCCGCGGCCCGCGTGACGGCGTCGGCCGCGAGAATGCGCGCATGCCCAAGGCCGTCGGTGCTCATCAGTCGGGCACCCGGCCAGAGTTGCGCGATTTTGGCGCCGTGCGTCCACGGCACCAGCCGGTCGTCGCGATCGTGGATGACGAGCGCCTCCGAGCGCAGGCCCGGGGCGAGCTGCGACACCTCGAGGCTTTCCCACAGCACGCCATAGCGCTCCTCGATCGCGCTTTGCATGGCGCGGCGCACGGCTTCCGGCATCCAGTGCCAGCGCGCGAAGCGGCGCGAATAACCGACGAGATCGGCCGGCGGGCTGATCAGGACAATCTTGTCGAAATGCACGCGGCCCTGCGCGAGGGCGAGCGCGCCCGCCGCGGCGCCGAGCGAGTGGCCGATGAATGCGCGTGCCTCGCCGTAATGCCAGGCGATTTCGCCCAGCACATCGGCAAAATCAGGCAACCCGGTCAGCCGGCCTTCGGAAACGCCATGGCCAGGCTGATCATAGGCGATGACCTGAAAACCGGCGCTTAACAGCGGAAACACGAAGGCGCGCATCTGCGCGGCGTAGCCGCCCCAGCCGTGCGCCAGCACGACCGCCGGCGCATCGCTCTCGCCCCAGCGCCACACCGCGATATGGCGGCCCTTGTGCTGCAGCAGGCTCGAGCGGGCTTCGATCAGATCGAGTCCCGCCGCCGCGCCGCCATGGCGCGGCGGCGTGAGGAACAGACGCTCGGCCCAGGCGCCGGCGAGCTCCGGAAAGAGCAGCGCGGAGGCGGCGAATCGAACGTTCGTACTTATTTTGGGTAAGGCAAGGCTGGTGGACATGGAGCTCCTTTCGCTTACTTCTGCGGACGCAGCAGGCGCTCGAGCGCCGTCAGGGCGCGCGCGCGTGCTTTCTGATAGCCGAGCAGGCGGCGGTGGTGGTGGACGACAAGGGCGACGCCGAACAGCTCGAAGATCAGCTGCTCGGCATCCGTGCCCGGGGGCATCTGTCCTTCCTCGATGGCCTGTTGCAGGGCGCGCTTGAGCGTGTCGATCCACGCGCGCTGGCCGGCGGCGAGCATGTCGCGCACCGCGCCGGGCCGGTCGTCGAATTCGGCGGCGCCGCCGATCATGGGACAGCCGCCGGGCAGGTCGGCCGACTCGGTCCACTCGAGCCAGTTCGTGAACATGGCGCGCAACCGCGGGATGCCGCGCGGCTTCGACAACGCAGGCTTGAGCACGACGTCCGTGAACTGCCGCTGCCCATGCTCGAGCACCGCGAGCAGGAGATCCTCGCGCGAGCCGAAATGGGCGAACAAGCCGGATTTGGACAGGCCGGTCGCCTCGGCCAGCGTGCCGATCGTCAGCCCATCGAGCCCAGCCTTGCTGACGAGCCTAAGCGCCTCGTCGAGGATGGCCTCGCGCGTGCGCTCGCCCTTCGTCTTTTCGGCCGTCCTGGCGATCATTCACGCTAATAATAGTACGAACGTTCGTTTCCGTCGAGTCGCGCTCGCGGGGATCGGGCGCTTGCAGCACGCGGCGGAGGTAGCCGCCGGTATGGCTCTTCCCGTTGGCGGCCACGGCTTCCGGCGTCCCCGTTGCGACGATCTGCCCGCCGCCGTCGCCGCCTTCCGGACCGAGGTCCACCACCCAGTCTGCCGTCTTAATGACGTCCAGGTTGTGCTCGATGACGACCACGGTATTGCCCGCCGCGCGCAGCCGGTGCAGGACTTCGAGCAGGAGCTTGATGTCGTGGAAATGCAGTCCGGTCGTCGGCTCGTCGAGGATGTACAGCGTGCGGCCCGTGTCCCGCTTCGAGAGCTCGAGCGACAGCTTGACTCGCTGCGCTTCGCCGCCGGAGAGCGTGGTGGCCGATTGACCCAGGCGTACGTAGCCGAGGCCCACGTCCATCAAAGTCTGCAGCTTGCGCGCGATCGAGGGCACGGCGGAAAAGAATTGCGCCGCTTCCGCGGCCGTCATCTCCAGCACTTCGTGGATGTTGCGCCCCTTGTATCGGATCTCCAGCGTCTCGCGGTTGTAGCGCTTGCCATGGCAGACATCGCACGCCACGTACACGTCGGGCAGGAAGTGCATCTCCACCTTGGTCACGCCGTCGCCCTGGCAGGCTTCGCAGCGGCCGCCTTTGACGTTGAAAGAAAAGCGTCCCGCGTCGTAGCCGCGCTCCCGCGCTTCCGGCACGCCTGCAAAAAGATCGCGGATCGGCGTGAAAAGGCCCGTGTAGGTCGCCGGGTTTGAGCGAGGCGTGCGGCCGATCGGGCTCTGATCGACGCTGATCACCTTGTCCAGCTGTTCAATGCCGGAGATGGCATCGTGCGGCGCCGCTTCGAGCGCCGAGCCGTAGAGGCTGCGCGCGACGGCGGCGTACAGGGTGTCGTTGATGAGGGTCGACTTGCCCGAGCCGGACACGCCGGTCACGCACACGAAGAGGCCGAGCGGCAAGACCAGCTCCGCGCTTTTCAGATTGTTGCCGCGAGCGCCGCTCACCACGATCTTCTGCTCCGAGGGGCGATTCCGGCGCGCCGGCACGGGGATAGTCAGCTCGTGCTTGAGGTAGCGGCCGGTGAGCGAATCCGGATTGCGCAGAATGTCCTGCAGCGAGCCCTCGGCCACCACGCGGCCACCGGCTTCGCCGGCCCCGGGCCCCATGTCGAGCACGTGATCGGCGGCGCGGATGGCCTCCTCGTCGTGCTCGACGACGATGACCGAATTGCCGAGGTCGCGCAGATGCTGCAGCGTGCCGATGAGGCGTGCGTTATCGCGTTGATGCAGGCCGATCGAGGGCTCATCGAGCACATACATGACGCCCGTCAGGCCCGAGCCGATCTGGCTGGCGAGGCGGATGCGCTGCGATTCGCCGCCCGAAAGCGTCTCCGCCGAGCGCTCGAGGGCGAGATAGTCGAGGCCGACGTTGACGAGGAACTCGAGCCGGCTCACGATTTCCCGCACGATGCGCTCGGCGATCTGAGCCTTGGCGCCCTCGAGCTGCAAGCCGCGGAAGAAAGACAGGGTGCTCTTCAGCGGCCAGCGCGAGATGTCGTAGAGCGTCTGGTCGGCGAGGCGCACATGCCGCGCTTCGCGCCTGAGCCGCGCGCCGCCGCAATCCGGGCAGGCCTGGAGGTTGATCAGCTTGGCGAGCTCCTCGCGCACGGCGAGCGAATCGGTTTCGCGGTAGCGGCGCTCGAGGCTCGGCACCACGCCTTCGAAAGGATGCTCCTTCACGCTCGCGCGGCCCCGCTCGCCCGGATAGTGGAAGGCGATCTTCTCCTTGCCGGAGCCCTGCAGGACCAGGCGCTGGATGGGTTCCTCCAGCATCTCCCAGGGTTGCTCGACGTCGAAAGCGTAATGCCGCGCGAGCGATTGCAGCATCGAAAAGTAGAAGTGATTGCGCCGGTCCCAGCCGCGAATGGCGCCGGCGGCGAGCGACAGGTTCGGATGCGCAACGATGCGCTTCGCATCGAAGAACTCCACGGCGCCGAGTCCATCGCAGCGCGGGCAGGCGCCCACCGGGTTGTTGAAGGAGAACAGGCGCGGCTCGAGCTCGGGCAGCGCGTATTCGCAGCTCGCCACCGGACAGGCATATTTGGCCGAGAAGAGATGCTCATGATCGGTGTCGGTCTCGACCACCACGGCCCGGCCGTCGGCATGCCGCAGGGCCGTCTCGAGCGACTCCGCGAGGCGCTGCTTGACCTCGGCCCGCACGCGCAGGCGATCGACCACCACGTCGATCGAATGCTTGCGGTTCTTCGCCAGCCGCGGCGCGCCCTCCAGCTCGTGCACCTTGCCATCGATGCGCACGCGGCTGAAGCCTTGCGCCCGCAATTCCTCGAGTAGCTCGGCTTGCTCGCCCTTTCTTTCTGCAACCACTGGAGCAAGCACCATCAGCCGCGCGTCCTGCGGCAGCGCGAGCAGCTGGTCGACCATCTGCGCGACGCTGTGCGCCTGCAGCGCAAGGCCATGCTCGGGGCAGTACGGCGTGCCGACGCGCGCAAAGAGAAGCCGCAGGTAGTCGTGGATCTCCGTCACGGTGCCGACCGTGGAGCGCGGATTGTGGCTCGCGGCTTTCTGCTCGATGGCGATCGCCGGCGAGAGCCCTTCGATCAGGTCGACGTCGGGCTTGTCCATCAGCTGCAGGAATTGCCGCGCGTACGCGGAAAGCGACTCGACGTAGCGCCGCTGCCCCTCGGCGTAGAGCGTGTCGAAGGCGAGCGAGCTCTTGCCCGAGCCCGACAGGCCGGTGATCACGACGAGCCGGTTGCGCGGCAGCTCGACGCTCAGATTCTTGAGGTTGTGCGTGCGCGCGCCGCGGATGCGGATGAAGTCCAAGGAAAAAGCGGCCGAAAAAGAGAAACTTGCTACTATATCGCGTTTCATTTTTCCGCCGCACTCCTCTCCAATCCCCGTGGTGATGGCTTCCGACCGCATGAGCGCCGCCGAGCTGCGCGCTGGCACCAGTCTCGCCAGCGTGTATGGCCTGCGCATGCTCGGACTGTTCTTCATCCTGCCGATCTTCGCCGTGCACGCGCGCACGCTGAAGGGCGGCATGGACCTCGGCCTGGTCGGCATAGCGATCGGCGGCTACGGCCTTGCGCAAGGCATCCTGCAGATTCCGTTCGGCATGGCGTCGGATCGCTGGGGCCGCAAGCCGATGATCTACATCGGCCTGCTCATCTTTGCGGCCGGCAGCTTCCTCGGCATCGCCGCCGGCGACATCTGGACGGCCATCGCGGCGCGCATTCTGCAAGGCGCCGGCGCGATCAACTCGGTGGCGATGGCGCTCGCCGCGGACCTGACGCGCGAGCAGCATCGCACCAAGATCATGGCGATGATCGGCGCCACCATCGGCTTGATGTTTGCCGTCTCGCTGGTGGGCGCGCCGGTGCTCTACCACTACGTCGGCATGGGCGGCGTCTTTGCGCTGACTGGCGTGCTTTCCCTGCTCGCCATCGCGGTGGTCAAGTACTTCGTGCCGGAGCCGCCGCCGCGCACGCCCCGCGCCGCCGTGGCGCCGGTTTCCGCCGCGGTGATCTTCGCGCCAGAGCAGTTGCGCCTCAACCTCGGCATCTTCGTGCTGCACATCGTGCTGTACGCGATGTTCGTTGTCGTGCCGCCCATGCTGGTGGCCGAGGGGCTCGCGTTGACCGGGCACTGGAAGCTCTATCTTCCCGTCGTGCTCGGTTCCTTCGTCCTCATGGTGCCCGGCGTGTTCTATGCCGATCGCCGAAACCGCCCGAAGCCCGTGCTGCTTGCCTCCGTGGCGCTCCTCACCCTGGTGCAGGCGCTGCTCGCCGTGGCGCGGCTCGACATCCTCGCGCTCGCCGTATTGATGCTTCTTTTTTTCGTCGCGTTCAACGTGCTGGAAGCGATGCTGCCGGCGCTCGTGTCGCGGGTGGCGCCCGCCGAAGGGCGCGGCACGGTCATCGGCTTCTACAACACGACCCAGACCCTCGGCGTGTTCTTTGGCGGCCTGGTCGGCGGGTCGATCGCCAAGCACTACGGCTCGAGCGCCGTGTTCCTCACCTGTGCCTTACTATCCGCCTTGTGGTTCGTGGCGGCGCTGCGCATGCGGCCGCCGCCCGGGCCCGTCAACGAGGCGGCGAGCTTCACGTTTAGCATCGCATCGGGAGTGAATCTCGACGGCTTGCGCGAAGCGCTCATCGCTGTGAACGGCGTGCGCGAAGCCGAGGTATTGGCCGAGCAGCGCATCGCGCGCGTCAAGGTCGTGCCTGGACAATGGGATGAATCGAGCGTACGCAAACTGGTTACCGGGGAGGTTTGAATGGCATCCGTCAACAAAGTAATTCTGGTCGGCAATCTCGGGCGCGATCCGGAAACCAAGTACATGCCCGATGGCGCGGCGATCACCAACGTCTCGATCGCCACCTCGCACCAGTGGACCGACAAGGCGAGCGGCGAGAAGAAGGAAGAAACCGAGTGGCACCGCGTGATGTTCCGCGGGCGCCTCGCCGAGATTGCGGGCGAATACCTGAAGAAAGGCTCGCAGGTGTATGTCGAGGGGCGCCTGCGCACCCGCAAGTGGCAGGACAAGGAAGGCCATGACCGTTACACCACCGAGATCGTCGCCGATAGCATGCAGATGCTCGGCTCGCGCGCCGGCTCGGGCGAGCCCCGCGGCGAACCGCGCGAGCCGATGGCGCAAAAGGCCGCCGAGCCAAAAGCCGCTGCCGTCGCCAAGAAGCCCGCCGGCAAGTTCGACGACATGGAGGACGACATTCCGTTTTAGGGTCGCGCGATGACTTTCGCCGGTTTCTTCGCGGTCGGCGCAGGCGCGGCCATCGGCGCGTGGCTGCGCTGGTGGCTCGGCATCGTGCTCAACCCCGTCTTCCCCACGCTGCCGCTCGGCACCCTGGTCGCGAACCTCGTCGGCGGTTATCTGATCGGGCTGGCGGTCGCCATGCTCAGTCATTTCGAAGCGCTGCCACCGGAGGTGCGCTTGCTCGTCACGACCGGCTTTCTGGGCGGGCTCACCACCTTCTCGACCTTCTCGGCTGAGGCCGCGACGCTCCTCGCACGCCAGCAGCTGGGCTGGGCGGGCGCCTTGGTCGCCGCCCACGTCGGCGGCTCGATCGCCATGACCTTTGCCGGCATCGCGTCGATGCGGCTGGTGTTGAGGTGACCATGAAAGGCACCCTGCTGCGCTTCTACATGCACGAAAACCGCAAGCAGCACGGCATCCTGCTTTACGAATGGCTGCTCGAGACGGCCAAGAAGGCTGGAATCCATGGCGGATCCGCTTTTCGCGCCATCGCGGGTTATGGCCGGCACGGGGTGCTGCACGAGCAGCATTTCTTCGAGCTTGCCGGCGACCTCACCGTCGAGGTCGAATTCCTGCTGACGGACGAGGAGGCGGCGATGCTGCTCGAGCGCTTGCGCAGCGAGCAGGTCCGCATCGTGTATGCCGCCATGCCAGCGCAGTTCGGCGTGACGGGGCCTTGAAAACGCGCTTCTGGCCCCAAGAATCGCCGATATAATCGCTCGGGGATTCCACATGCCGATCTACGAATATCTTTGCACTGCCTGCGGACACAAGGACGAGCACCTGCAGAAGGTCTCGGATGCGCCGCTCACCGACTGCCCGGCGTGCGGCAAGCCGCAATACCGCAAGCAGCTGAGCGCTGCCGGGTTCCAGCTCAAAGGCACCGGCTGGTACGCGACCGATTTCAGGGGCGGCGGCAAGAAGGCGGCGGAATCGAAAAGCGGCGCCAAGGGCGAAGCGAAGTCCGACGCCAAGACGGAAACGAAGTCCGAGGCCAAGACGGAATCCAAGTCCGACTCGAAGCCCGCAACCAAGAGCGAAAGCAAGGCCGCCGCATGATGGCGCAATGAGCGGCGCACTCCATCGCCGGCCCGGCGTGTCCGGGCCTTTTCATTTCTAGAGCCTTGAAGAAGTACCTCATCACCGGGCTGCTGATCTGGATCCCGCTGGTCATCACCATCTGGGTGCTGAAGGTGATCTTCGACGCCCTGGACCAGTCGCTTCTGCTGATGCCGGCGTCTTTCCAGACGGAGAACTGGCTCGGCGTGCACATCCCCGGCCTGGGAGCGATGCTCACGGTGGTCGTCGTGTTTCTCACCGGCGTCTTCGCGACCAATTTCTTCGGCGCACAGCTCGTGCAGTTGTGGCACGACGTGCTCAACCGAATCCCGGTGGTGAACTCGATCTATTCGAGCGTCAAGCAAATCAGCGACACGCTGTTCTCCTCGAGCGGGCAAGCCTTCCGCAAGGCATTGCTCGTGCAATGGCCGCACGAAGGCATGTGGACCATTGCGTTTCTGACCGGCACGCCCGGCGGCGACGTGCAGAAGCTGATCCCGCCCGATTGCGTGAGCGTGTACGTGCCGACCACGCCCAACCCGACCGGCGGCTACTTCGTCATCGTGCGCCGCTCGCAGGTGATCGAGCTCGACATGAGCGTCGACCAGGCGCTGAAGTACATCATTTCCATGGGCGTGGTCCCGCCGAAATAACGCGATGCGCACTCATTACTGCGGCGAGCTGAATGCCGCGCTCGTCGATCGCACCGTGACCCTGTGCGGCTGGGCGCATCGGCGCCGCGATCACGGCGGCGTCATCTTCATCGACCTGCGCGACCGCGAAGGCCTGGCCCAGATCGTTTGCGATCCGGATCGGCGCGAGGCGTTCGCCGCTGCGGAGCGCGTACGCAACGAGTTCGTTTTGCGTGTCACCGGCAAGGTGCGCCGACGCCCGCAGGGCACGGCGAACGCCGAGTTGCGCTCGGGGGAAATCGAGGTGCTCGCGCACGAGGTCGAGATCCTCAACCCGTCTGTGCCGCCCCCGTTCCAGCTCGACGACGAGAACCTTTCGGAGATGACGCGGCTGACCTATCGCGTCATCGACCTGCGCCGCGAGCCGATGCAGCGCAACCTGCGCCTGCGCTACCGCGTCGCCATGGCGGTGCGCGGGTACCTCGACGCGCACGGCTTCATCGATATCGAGACGCCGATGCTCACGCGCTCGACGCCGGAGGGCGCGCGAGACTATCTCGTGCCGAGCCGCGTCCATCCGGGCGAATTCTTCGCGCTTCCGCAGTCGCCGCAGCTCTTCAAGCAGCTCCTCATGGTGGCGGGCTTCGACCGCTACTACCAGATCGTGAAGTGCTTCCGCGACGAAGACCTGCGCGCCGACCGCCAGCCCGAGTTCACGCAGATCGATATCGAGACCTCGTTTCTCGACGAGCGCGCCATCCAGGACCTGATGGAAGGCCTGATTCGGCAGGTCTTCAGCGACGTGCTGGGCGTCGAGCTGCCGGCCCCCTTTCCGCGGCTTGCCTACGCGGAAGCGATGGCGCGCTACGGGGTCGACAAGCCCGATCTGCGCATTCCGCTCGAGCTGACGGAGCTCACCGATCTCATGAAGTCGGTGGACTTCAAGGTCTTCCGCCAGGCCGCCGACCTGCCGGCAGGCCGGGTCGCGGCGCTCAAGGTCTCGTGCGAGCTCACGCGCAAGGAGATCGACGACTTCGGGCCGTTTGTCGCCACCTATGGCGCCAAGGGACTGGCGTACATCCGAGTGAACCCTGACGGCTTGCAGTCGCCGATCGTGAAATTTCTGCCGCCCGAGGTTTTGAAGGCGATCGTCGAGCGCACCGGCGCGAAGCCCGGCGACACCATCTTCTTCGGCGCGGACAAGGCGAGCGTCGTCAACGCGGCGCTCGGCGCGCTGCGCCTGAAGATCGGACAGGACAAGAAGCTGGCGGAGAACGCCTGGCGGCCGTTGTGGGTGCTCGACTTCCCGATGTTCGAGTGGGATGAGGAAGGAAAGCGCTGGGCGGCGATGCACCATCCGTTTACCGCGCCGCGCGACGGCCACGAGGACCTGCTGGCGACGGATCCGGCGCGCGCTGTTTCCAAGGGCTACGACATGGTCCTCAACGGGTGGGAAGTCGGCGGCGGCTCGGTGCGGATTCATCGCGCCGACGTTCAGGCCAAGGTCTTCAAGGCGCTCGGCATCTCCGACGAGGAAGCGCGCGCGAAATTCGGCTTCCTGCTCGACAACCTGCAATACGGCGCGCCGCCGCATGGCGGCATCGCTTTCGGCCTCGATCGGCTGGTCGCCCTGATGGCGGGCGCCGAATCGATCCGCGACGTCATCGCCTTTCCGAAGACCCAGCGCGCCCAGGACCTTCTCGTGCAGGCACCGAGTCCCGTGGATGACAAGCAGCTGCGCGAGCTTGGCATTCGCCTGCGGGAGAAGCCGAAGGCCTGATGCGCGCGCTGGCGCTCGGGCTGCTCCTGGCCTGCAGCGCCGTGCTGGCGTTCCAGGGCGAAGTGCGGCTCGCCGAGCTGCCGCGCGAGGCGCAGCAAACGCTCGCCCTTGTTCGTGCCGGTGGTCCTTTTCCGTATGCACGCGATGGCGTGGTGTTCGGCAATCGGGAAGGCAGGCTGCCGAGACGTGCGCGCGGCTACTATCACGAATACACCGTGCCCACTGCGGGACGCCGGGACCGCGGCGCGCGTCGCATCGTTGCCGGTCGCGGCGGCGAGTTCTACTACAGCGACGACCACTACCGCTCGTTTAGACGCATCATCGAAAAATGAGCAAGCTCCTGCAGCGCCTTGCCGATGCCAAGCGCTCCGGCGTCTATCGCGCCAGCCAGCCCGGCGCGATCATCGAGGCCGCCAAAGGCGGCGCCCTCGATGTGGTGGAGGTCGACTTGCGCGCCGGTGTCTTCGAAAGCCTGGCGCATGCGCTCGCCTTTCCCGACTGGTTCGGCCGCAACTGGGACGCGCTGGAGGACTGCCTGGGCGACCTTTCATGGCGCGGCGATGCGGGCCGCGTCCTCGTTCTCTCCCATTCGCCAGGAGGCGGCGAACTGCGCGCGCTCATCGACGTGCTCGACTCGGTGGCGCAGTACTGGGCGGCCAGGGAGAAAGGCTTTTTCGCGGTGTTCATCGATCCCGCGCAGCGGCTGAAGCTGCCGGATCTTTATCGCGGCGCCTGACCCGCGGGCGCATGACCCCCAAGCTCCCGGTATCGGTTCTCGTGCTCGTCCACACGGACCAGCGGGAAGTGCTGCTGCTGGAACGGGCCTTGCGTCCGGGCTTCTGGCAATCGGTCACGGGCTCGCTCGACTGGACCGCGGAGCCGCTCGAGCGGGCGGCAGCGCGCGAGCTGGCCGAAGAAACCGGCATCGATGCGGCGAGCGGACGGCTCATGCGCTGGAATATCGTGTACACGTTCGAGATCTATGCTCGATGGCGGCACCGCTTTGCGCCCGGCGTCACGCAAAACGTCGAGCACGTCTTCGCTTTCCGGCTGCCCGGGCGCCGCGCCGTGCGCCTTGCGCCCGACGAGCACACCGCCTTCGAGTGGCTGCCCTGGCGCGAGGCGGCGGCGAGATGCTTTTCGTGGTCCAACCGGGATGCCATCCTGATGCTGGGCGAGCGATGAAAATCGACCGGCTGAAAGTCGTCACCCTCAACATTCACAAGGGGCTCTCGCATTTCAACCGCCGCATGGTGCTGCACGACCTGCGCGAGGGCTTGCGGGAGCTCGATCCCGACGTGGTGTTCCTGCAGGAGGTGCAGGGACTGAACCAGCGCTTCGCCCTGCGCTTCGCCGGCTGCCCGAGCGAGCCGCAGCAGGCGTTCCTGGCCGGCGACACCTGGCAGTACATCTATGGCTGCAACGCCGTCTACGACCACGGTCACCACGGCAACGCGATTCTTTCCCGCTTTGGCTTCCTGTCATTCGAGAACGAGGACGTGTCGGACCACCGCTTCGAGCGCCGCGGGTTGTTGCACAGCGTGGTCGCCGTGCCGGGCTGGCGGCGCAACCTGCATTGCGTCTGCGTGCACCTTTCGCTTCACGAACGCGGTCGCAGCCGCCAGCTGGAAGCGATCTCGGGACGGCTGGAAGAGCTTGCTTCGCGCGATCTGCCGATCATCGTTGCCGGGGACTTCAACGACTGGCGCCATCGGGCCTCTTCGATCCTCGAGCGTCGCCTGGGCATGACCGAGGTCTCGCTCGCGCGCTTCGGCCGCGCGGCGCGCACCTTCCCGGCGATGATGCCGGTGCTGCAGCTCGACCGGATCTACGTGCGTGGCTTCAAGGTCGTCGCCTCCGAGGTGCATCGCGGCAAGCCGTGGTCGCGGCTTTCCGACCACCTCGCCGTGAGCGCGTTGCTGAAGCGCGCTTAAGCCACCAGGCGAAGACGCCCGCCTTCCAGGGCGGGCACGACCGGAAACGCGTCGATGCGGCAGGCGAATTCCACTTCGTGGCGCCAGCCGCGCGTGCTCATCATGCGGCCGAGCCGGCATTCGAGCAGGGCGTCGGGCAGGGCCGAGCGCTCGTAGACCATGCGCGCGGCCCGCGCCGCGTCCGACAGATCGGCGGCGGGGCCGAGGAGCCGCGCGAAGCGCTCGACGAAGCAGCCGGCGCCGTAGAAATCCTCGAAGTTGAAGTTTCCGCCGGAGCCCGAGCACACCAGGAGCACCGTGTCGCCCGGATGCTCGCGCACGATGTGCTCGACGAGTCGCTCTGCATTCAGCAGCGAGCCGCAGTAGACGCGTTGCGCGCCGGCCGCGAGGCTCATCGCCACCGTGCCGTTCGTCGTCGAATAAACGACGGTCCTGTCGCGGATGCCGTGCTCGATGAGCGCGAGCGGCACCGGATGCACGAAGCCGGGCAGCGTTTGGGCGTAGAGCTCGCCCGCAAGGACGCAAAGGCCGCGGCCGCGACGCTCGTCTTCCGCGCGCGCGGCCGCCTCGTCGAGAACCGGGACCACCTCGGTCGCCCCGTGGGCGAGCGCCGCCACCATGGTGGTGGTCGCGAAGAGGATGTCGAGGATCACCACCACCTTGCCTGCGACGCGAACGCTGTCGAGCTCCTCCTTGCGGGTCAGGACGTGCAGCTTGTGGTTGAGCTCGATGGTCGCGATCATGCCAGGCCGGGTTTATCGTTCGCTCCGGGGCCGGCGATGTTAGCGCAGCCCGTTGCGCTCGTTAGAATCGGCGGCATGGACCCGTTCCTCGAGCGCATGGATTCGGAACTCACCGGGTGGAGCGACCCGGTCGAGCGGCTGCGCAATGCGATCGAGAACAACGAGTTCGAGCTCTACTGCCAGCCGATCCTGCAGTTCGCCGGGGAGGATCGCTACCCGATGGCCGAAGTGCTGGTTCGCCTGCGCGAAGAAGAGCGCGCGCTCCTGCCGCCGGGCGAATTCCTGCCGGTCTTCGAGCATTACCGGATGATGCCGCACCTCGACCGCTGGGTCGTGCGGCACACCGTAAAGCGGCTCGCTGGCGGATCGCGCATCCCGAGCTTCACGGTGAACGTGTCATCGCAGACCATCGAGGATGCGGAATTCCCGCGCTTTGTCGCGGCCCAGCTCTCGGCGGTGCAGGTTCACGCCACGCGGCTGCTTTTCGAGATCGACGAGTCCGACACGCTGGTGCGCCTGGAAGCGACCGAGCGCTTCGCCACGGCGATGAAGGCGGTCGGCACGCCGCTGCTCATCGACGGGTTCGGACGCCGCGCCGTTTCCTTCGCCCCGGTGAAGGCGCTCGGCGTTCAGTTCGTGAAGGTCGACGGGCGTATCACGCGCAAGATCCTGACGAGCGATACGGCGCGCAGCAAGCTCAATGCGATCCTGCGCGTCGGCGAGCGCTTCGGATTCGGCGTCGTCGCCGAATGCGTCGAAGAGCAGGACGTCCTCGTGCGGCTGAAGGCCATGGGCGTGAGCCACGCCCAGGGCTTCGGCATCTATCAGCCGCATCCGATCGGCGCCCTGGCCTAAGCGCCGATGGATGCCGCTGTTGCCCGTGCCATGGCGAAGTGGCCGCAGGTGCCCGCGGTTTACGGCTGGCTCGCGCTCGACCGTCGCGGCAACTGGCGCATCAAGGGAGAGCGCATTGCCAACCCGGCGTTGCGCGACTTCATCTCTCGCAACTACGCCGTCGACGATCGCGGTTGCTGGCATTTCCAGAACGGGCCGCAGCGCGTGTTCGTGAGCCTCGCCTACACGCCTTTCGTCGTTCACTACCAGGGCGATGCGCTGCGCGACCATTGCGGGCGCGCGTTCGCTCGGCGCGAGGCATTCGTCGACGACGAGGGATCGGTGCTGATCGCCGGCGAGAACACGCTCGCACTGCTCGATGATCGAGACCTGTTGCGGATCGCGGATGAAGCCCATTCGCTGCAGCGCATCATTCGGGCGGAGGTGCCGGCGCGTTTCGGCTTTGTCCTAGAGCCCCGGCCCGTCTAGGACCGCAAAGTCCGGCTTCCTTGCACCTCGGTAATTTCCTCTTTATAATCCGGCCTCTTTTTTAGGACCGGGGCGGTCACGGGGAAGTTGAACGTGGTCGCCCGGTTCGTTTCTGGAATAGCAAAAAAATGCCTACCGTCAACCAGTTAGTGCGCTACGGGCGCGTTGCCAAGCGGCCCAAGTCGAAAGTCCCGGCGCTGGCCGGGTCGCCGCAGAAGCGCGGAGTGTGCACTCGCGTCTACACGACGACACCGAAAAAGCCGAACTCGGCGCTGCGCAAGGTCGCCAAAGTGCGCCTCACCAACGGCTTCGAGGTGATCGGGTACATCGGCGGCGAAGGCCACAACCTGCAGGAGCACTCGGTGGTGCTGATCCGCGGCGGTCGCGTGAAGGACCTGCCCGGCGTGCGCTACCACATCGTGCGCGGCTCGCTCGACACGCAGGGCGTGAAGGACCGCAAGCAGGCGCGCTCGAAGTACGGGGCCAAAGCTCCGAAATCAGCTTAAGGGAAGGACGCAATGCCCCGCCGCAGAGAAGTCCCGAAGCGCGAGATCCTGCCGGATCCGAAGTTCAACAACGTCGAGGTGGCGAAGTTCGTCAACGTGCTCATGACGCGCGGCAAGAAGTCCGTTGCCGAACGCATCATTTACGGCGCGCTCGACACGATCAAGTCGAAGTCCGGCAAGGATCCGATCGAAGTCTTCACGCAGGCGGTACAGAACGTGAAGCCGATCGTCGAGGTGAAGAGCCGGCGCGTCGGCGGCGCGAACTATCAGGTGCCGGTGGAGGTGCGACCCGTGCGGCGCATGGCGCTCGCCATGCGGTGGATCCGCGAGGCGGCGCAGAAGCGCGGCGAGAAGTCGATGACGGTACGCCTTGCCGGCGAATTGCAGGAAGCGGCCGAAGGCCGCGGCGGTGCGATGAAGAAACGCGAGGAAGTCCATCGTATGGCTGAAGCCAACAAGGCTTTCTCGCACTACCGATTCTAGGAAAGACATGGCCGTGGCACGAAAGACCCCCATCGAGCGTTATCGGAACATCGGCATCTCGGCGCACATCGACGCCGGGAAGACGACCACGACCGAGCGCATCCTTTTCTATACCGGCGTGAACCACAAGATCGGCGAGGTTCACGACGGCGCCGCGACCATGGACTGGATGGAGCAGGAGCAGGAGCGGGGCATCACCATCACTTCCGCGGCGACGACCTGCTTCTGGAAGGGGATGGATCTCTCCTACCCCGAGCACCATATCAACATCATCGACACCCCGGGGCACGTCGATTTCACCATCGAGGTTGAGCGCTCGCTGCGCGTGCTCGACGGCGCGTGCATGGTCTATTGCGCCGTGGGCGGCGTGCAGCCGCAATCCGAGACCGTCTGGCGCCAGGCGACGAAGTACCGCGTGCCGCGGCTCGCGTTCGTCAACAAGATGGACCGCATCGGCGCGAACTTCTTCAAGGTCTACGACCAGATGAAGTCGCGCCTCAAGGCCAACCCGGTGCCGATCCAGATCCCGATCGGCGCGGAGGAAAAGTTCGTCGGCGTGGTCGACCTCGTCAACCTGCAGGCGATCTACTGGGACGAGGCGTCCCAGGGCATGAAGTTCGAGCGCAAGGAAATCCCCGAAGAGCTCGCCGGCGACGCCAAGCAATGGCGCGAGAAGATGGTCGAGGCAGCCGCCGAGGCGAACGAGGAGCTGATGAACAAGTACCTCGAGTCGGGCGAGCTCTCGCTCGAGGAGGTCAAGAAGGGCCTGCGCATCCGCACCATCAACAACGAAATCGTGCCGATGCTGTGCGGCTCTGCGTTCAAGAACAAGGGCGTGCAGGCGATGCTCGACGCGGTGATCGACTATCTGCCGTCGCCGATCGACATCCCGCCGGTGAAAGGCGAGACCGAGAAAGGCGAGCCCACCACGCGCAGCGCCAACGACGACGAGCCGTTCGCCGGCCTAGCGTTCAAGATCATGACCGACCCCTATGTCGGCCAGCTCACCTTCGTGCGCTGCTATTCGGGCGTGCTGAAGTCGGGCGACACGGTCTACAACCCGGTGCGCGGCAAAAAGGACCGCATCGGCCGCCTGCTGCAGATGCACGCCAACGAGCGCAAGGAAATCAAGGAAGTCCGCGCGGGCGACATCGCCGCGGCGGTCGGCCTGAAAGACTT
>DATDCR010000322.1:0-10673 GCA_036524215.1 Burkholderiales bacterium | reverse complement strand
CGCGAGCCGGTCTCTACCGTGACTTCGCCTTGAGCCCGCGCTGGACTCTGACCGGGCACTTCTCCGTAGGCGCCGCGGCTCGGCGCCAAGGAACCGACCTCGGTAACACCATCGAATTCATGACCGGCCTGGACCTGTTCTACCACCTGCAGAACGGTTGGCGCCTGGGGCCCACGCTGAGCCACGTTTCCAATGGTGGCCTTGCCGACAACAACCCCGGCGTGGAAAACCTCGGCATGCTGGTCGCCTTGCCCCTCCACTAAGGCCCGCCAACGTCGTCTTTGTGGCATCGAAGTCTGACCGAATGACGACCGTTCGGCGACAACTTCGCTCCCCCTTAGCCTTAGTGTGAAACCTATGCGAATTGCGCAATCGATCCCTTCGGAAACGCGTCCAACGGCCCCGGTTGCCGAGCGCTATGCGGAGGTGCCGCTGGGCGTCGAATGCGCATGGCCGATGCATCTTGATTTACAGCTCCCCGACGGCAGTTCAGAACCCGCCTCCCTCCTCCCCTGGCTGAAGGGCTCTGACGTCGGGGAGCTCCCATCATGCTCTCGAAGAAAGGCGCGCTGATGAGATCCAATATCTGTGCACTCGCCACCGGCTTGCTATTGCTCGCCGGCTGCGCGAGCGCCTTAAAGCCCGGCGACGAAAAGCCGAGCGGACAAGAGCAGGCACTGATCGAGCTGCGCGCGGTCGTTAGCGGCGTAGATCAGCCGCGCCGCCTCCTCGCGCTGCAAAGCGACGACGGCGAAGTCGCGGTCCTGCCGGTGGCGCTGGAATTCCGCGATTTCGAGAAGCTGCGTGTCGGCGACCCCGTCGTCGTCTCCTACACGCAGACGATCAAGTGGGCGGTCAAGCCATCGGACAAAGGCGCGCCGGGCCTCAGCGCACGCGAAACGCTCAGCAACCCGAAGCCGGGCGAAGCGCTTGGGGGCGCGATGGAGCGCGCGCTCACGGTGACAGCCACGATCACGGCATTCGATGTCACGGCGGGCACGGTCACGGTAGCCGGTCCGAGCGGGGAATGGCGGACAGTCAAGGCGCGCAAGCCTAAAGACCTGGAGCAGATCCGCGTCGGCGATCTCGTCGATATCACCTACAGCGAGGTGCGGGCGCTCGCCGTGCGGAAAAGAGAGATGCCTCGTGAATAAACAGAAACGCAGCATGACGATCCACTTCAACGACGGCACGGCGAAGGCTTTCGACTTTCCCATGCCGGTGCCCGACGGTGATGCGAATCTGGCTGCGCGTCTGAAAGAAGCGCTGGATGCACGCCACCTGGTTCTTGAGGCCGAAGGGGCGCTAGTGGTAATCCCGGTCGAGAGCATCAAGTACTTGCAGTCGTTCCCGGCGCCGAAAAAGTTGCCCGCGTACGCCATCATGGGCGCGACCTTCAAGGACTGATTCAGCCCGCGAAGTAGACTAAAGAGTAGTCTCGACCTGCGTGCGGGTGCATTCGCGCGGCGCAGCGGCTTCCTATGCTGCCCCGATGAGAGCTAGGATGCGCACCATGGCGATGGAAAGGTCGACAGCCTCGCCCGCCGCGGCGCCGCTACTGCTGCGTTTCAACCAGTTCGAGCTCGACGAGGCCGACGCCCGCCTCACGCGGGACGGCAAGCCCGTACCGCTCGCGCCGAAACCCTTCGCCGTCCTGTGCGCGCTCGCGCGCACGCCGCGCACGCTGGTCACGAAGAATGCGCTGCTCGACACCGTGTGGGGCCACCGTTTCGTCACGGAATCGGTCCTGAAGTCCACCATCAGTGAGCTGCGGGCCGCGCTCCAGGATGATCCCAAGCAGCCGCGCTACATCGAGACGGTGTCGCGCCGCGGCTATCGGTTCATCGCCGCGGTCGGCGCGCCGGGGGCCGCGGTCGGCATGGCGGCGGCGGCGACGAGCTCGATCATCGGCCGCGCGGATGCGCTCCAGCGCCTGCGCGCGGCATGGCGGCTAGCCGCGAGCGGCCGGCGCCAGATCGTCTGGGTCGCGGGCGAAGCAGGCGTCGGAAAAACTACGCTCGTCGAACACCTCGCAGCCGAAGTGGGCGACGCGCAGTGCGTTCACGGCCAGTGCGTCGAGCAGCACGGCGCAGCCGAGCCTTATTTGCCGATCCTCGAAGCGATCGGCACCTTGTGCCGGCGCGATGCCGCCTTCGCCGAGCTCCTGCGTTCGATTGCGCCTACCTGGCTGTTGCAGCTTCCCTGGCTCTCAACCCCGGCCGAACGCGAGAACCTGCGGCAAGAGCTCTCGGGCGCGGGCCAGCCGCGCATGTTGCGTGAGATGGCGGAGCTCCTGGAGCGCTACACGGAGAATCGAGCATTGCTCCTCGTCACGGAAGACCTGCACTGGAGCGACCAGGCGACGGTCCAGCTCATGGATTACGTGGCGCGCCGGCGCGGCGGGGCGCGGCTGCTATGGGTGTCGAGCTTCCGCCTGACCGACGTCATCGCGGGCGACGACCCGCTGCACGCCGTGCGAAACGAGCTTAGGCTGCACGCGCTCGCCGAAGAGATCGTCCTCGATGCGTTCTCGGAGCAGGAAGTCGCGCAGTACGTTTCCGCGCGCGCCCCGGCGCTGGCGTCGGACGAGACGTTCGTGCGCGCGTTGCACGGCCGCACCGACGGCCTGCCGCTCTTCGTAGCCGACGTGGTCGACGAGATCCTGAAGCACGGCTCGAAGTCCGGCTCCATGGCCGTGCCGAGAAGCCTTTCCGGAATCATCGAGCGCTACATCCGCGAGCTCACACCCGAGGAGCGCTCTCTGCTTGAGGCGGCGAGCGTATGCGGGGTCGAGTTTCGCCTCGCGACGCTCGCGCACACGCTTGGTCGCGACATAGCGTCGCTTGCCGAGAGCTGCGCTGAGCTCGCGCGCCGGCAACGTTGGCTAAGCGATGCCAAGGAGGGATATGGCTTCCGCCATGCGCTGTACCGCGAAGTGCTCTACCAGAGGATCGCCCCGCTCGCGCGCGTAGATCTGCATCGCAAGGTCGCCCGCGCGCTTGAGCCCGGGCGGCGCGAGTCACCCAGCGTCAGCGCGGCTGAGCTCGCCTTCCACTTCGAGCGGGGGGAAGAGCCGGAGTCGGCACTGCGCTACTACGCCGAAGCTGCGGAGTCGGCGCTGCTGCATTTCAGCCCTGCGGAGACCATGGGCCTTACGGAACGGGCGCTGTCGCTGCTGCCCTCCGTCGCAGCGAGCAGCGCACGAGCCCACGTCGAGATCACGCTCGCCACGTTGCGGGGCGCGGCGGCGGTGCAGGCCATGGGGGTCGCTTCGATAGAAGCGAAGAAGGCCTATCAGCGCGCCCAATCCCTGCTCGACGAAGCACCCCGGCACCAGTTGCGCGGCTTGTTCCTCAATGGGTTAGCCGTGGTCCTGTGGATGAGGGGAGAACTGGACGAGGCAAAGCTCCTCGCCGAAAGCAGCGAGGCTCTCTCCAGCCAGACCGCCGATCCGGTAACACGCCTTTGCGCGTGCCTGGCGCATGGAATCGTCGAACATGTGCGCGGGCGGCCGCGCATTGCGCGCGATTGGCTTGAAAAGGCGCTCGCTGCCGCAGAGGCAAGTGAAGCGACGGCGCCGCCGGCGCTCATCGCCGCCGACCCGACCGTCATCGTCCTTGGCTTGCTCGCGCTGCAACTTGTGCACCTCGGCCTCCTCGCCCAGGCGCGTTCGCGCCTGGACGAGGCCGACGCGCGTGCGCGCGCGCTTCGTGCACCGGGACCGCAAGTGGCGGCGCTCTGGCTTGCCGCGCTTGCCGAGGTGCGGCTCGGCAACGCCGAACGTGCCGCCGATTTCGGCGCGCGGATGCTGGCGTTGATCGAAGAGCACGGCCTGCTGACGCATGGTCGCGCCGGCTATCTCTGGTTCGGTGGGTGGGCGCAGGCGCGACGCGGGGATCCGGCCGGCGGCTACGCCCTGATACGCGAAGGTCACGAGCAGGCGGTCGCGTTCGGCTTGCGCGCCTTGATGAGCGAAGCGCACGCCTACGGCGCCGAGGCGCTCGCGCGCTCGGGGGATTGGGCGGCGGCGCGGCGCGAGCTGGACGAAGCCATGCAGTGCGCCGACGCGATAGGCGAGCGCCAATACCGTACGCAGTTGCTGCTGCTCGATGCGCAGGTGGCCGATGGGCACGGCGAACACGACCGGGCGCGCGAATCGCTGCGGCAGGCAGTTGCCGAAGCGCGCGCCCAAGAGGCGGCCTGGCTCGAGCTTCTTGCGCTCTCTGCAGCCTGCGAGCGACCCGATGCGAGCGCCCAGGACGTCGCGGCGCTCGCTAAGGTCCTCGACCAGCTCACCGAGGCCGCGGATACAGCGCAGGTCGCGACAGCCCATGCCCTGGTGAAGGAAAAATCCGGGTCCAGGAAAAGAACGCGGAAGTGACGCCCAATGCCGACGCAATGGTGACCGTCCGGTAACGACTTCTGCAAGCGCTGGCTTTAGCCTCACTGCATGCAGCGTGGCATCGAAGGTAGCCCTGCCCACCCAGGGCAGTTTCATCTTCTGGTTGTCGATACGGAGCCGGGCAGACGGGACGCTTTGTGTCGATACCTGGCCGAGAACAACTTCCGGCTCACGAAGGCAACGGGCGGGAAGCAGCTGCGGGCCGTTCTGAACACCGAGCTGATCGATCTCGTAGTCCTGCAGCAGGCCGCCGCAACCCACGACGGGCTCGCGCTGGCGCGAGAGGTCTTCGGAAGTACGGACATCCCGGTAGTCATGCTAAGTGAGCGGAGCGAGGAAGCCGATCGCGTTATGGCGCTCGAGCTTGGGGCGGACGACTATATGACGAAGCCGTTCAGCCCGCGCGAGCTACTGGCGCATGTGCGCGCGATCCTGCGGCGCTGCAGTAAGGCCCGGCGCCGGCAAAGCCATGCCGCGCGTGCCTACCGATTCGATGGCTGGCAGCTCGATCTCTATAAGCGGGAGCTGACGTCGCCCATGAACGCCGTCGTAGCGCTTGCGAACGGCGAATTCAACCTTCTGGCCGTGCTCCTCGGAGCGAACGATCGGGTCCTCACGCGGGCCCAGCTTCTGCAGCGTTCGCAGCACGACGCGACGGTGTTCGACCGCTCTGTGGACGCGCAGATCTGCCGGCTGCGGCGCAAGCTGCGCGATAACGCCAAGCGTCCGCGTTACATCGTAAGCGTGCGCGGCGCCGGATACCGCATCGGCGTACCGGTGCAAACCGTCTGGTGATTCATCCTCTAAGCCGGGTTTGAGGGCTCCTGCCGCGGTTGTGCTCTCCATCGCGGCTTGCGGCCTCGCATGCCGACCGGCAGGGCGAGCCCGACGCGATGGCGCGACATGGCATCGCCATAGTGGAGGTTGGCGAGCATGAGGGCGGCGGCATCCGCGTACGGCACGATCATTTGCGGAATGAGCGATGCAAAGATCGGGAGAAGCAAAGGCCCCGGTAGCACGCGAGCGAAGGCGGGAACTTTGACCGGCAGCGCGTCGAGGGAAATGCGTAGCCGCTCGAGTCCCAGCGCCGGCTGCTCGACCATCGGCCCCGGACAGAGAAGCCGCCAATCAACAAAGGCGCGAGTGAGGCGCTCGTAGTTCGCGCGGTGCGGCCAATACGTCGATTTCACTTTGGGCAGATCCACGCCGCGGCGGCCGGACGAGTCGATGTTGAGGACCCCTGCACCCGCCAGGAACCAGCACACCGGCCGCGCCGCCGCGGGCATCGATTCCACGGCGGTGACGATACCGTCGACCAGGTGCACGAAGCTCTCGCCGTCAGCGACGTTGCCGGCGCAATTGATGAGCGCGTCCTGCCCTCGGATGAGATGCAGGGGCGCGCCGTGCTCGAGGTCGCCGGTGTGCACCAACACGCGCCGCAATGCCTCTTGCGGCAGCTTGGAGGCGTTGCGCACGAATACGGTCACCTGGTGGCCGGCGGAAATCGCCTCGCGCAGCACATGGCGGCCGAGCGAGCCGGTGGCGCCGAGAATGATCAGCCGCATTTCGTTGTCACCATCCCTGGGGGCTGAACGGATACTCGCCGCGCGTCGGATCGCGCAGCCAGCCCGGGCGGCCGCTGTCGACGAGCGAGCTGGCGCCCTCTGCGGCCGATGCCCGGTTGAACCTTTCGTGCAATTGTGCGCAGCCGGCCAGCACGATAAGCGCGACGGCGATGGTGAGTGCTTTCACGGTCATTCCTCTCAATGGGCGAGCGCCGGCATGGCTACCGGCGCGGTTGGGGTGGTCCGCGCGACGCGGAACCAGGCCGCGTACAGTGCAGGGACGAAGAAGATGGTGAGCAGCGTGGCGACGGTAAGACCGCCCATGATGGCGATCGCCATCGGGCCCCAGAACACGCTGCGCGTGAGCGGGATCATGGCGAGCACGGTCGCTGCAGCGGTCAGGGCGACAGGCCGCGTCCGGTGCACGGCCGCTTCGACCACCGCGCTCCACGCATCGGCGCCCGCCTCCATCTCGGAGCGCACCTGGTCGACGAGGATGACGGAGTTGCGCATGATCATGCCCGAGAGCGCGATGACGCCGAGGATGGCGACGAAGCCGAGCGGCGCCTGCGTGACGAGTAGCGCGGGCACGACGCCGACCAGGCCGAGCGGTGCCGTCAGCAGCACCATCCACATGCGCGAGAAGCTCTGCAGCTGCAGCATGAGGATCGTCAGGATGGTCACCAGCATGACGGGCGCGACGGCCGCGAGCGCGCGGTTCGCCTTGTCGCTTTCCTCGACCGCGCCGCCGACGTCGATGCGATAGCCGAACGGCAGTGCCGTCTCGATGTCCTTCAGCCTCGGCCGTATTTCCTGGGTGACGGAAACCGCCTGCTCGCCATCCTTTACGTCGGCGCGCACGGTGATCGCCATGTCGCGGTTGCGCCGCCACAGGACCGGCTCTTCGAGCTCGTACTTGACGCGCGCCACCTGCGAGAGCGGCACCACCGTGCCCTGGCGCGTATAGAGGTTGATGTCTTTCAGCGTATCCAGGTCGAGGCGCTCGTCGGGAACGGCGCGCGCGACGATGTCGATCAGGTCTTCGTAGCTGCGCAGTTGCGAGAGGGTGGCGCCGTTCATGACGATCTGTGTCACGAGCGAGACGTCGACCGGAGCAAGCCCGAGCGCGCGCGCCTTGTCCTGGTCGAGCTCCACCTTCAGCGTGCGCACCGGGTCGTTCCAGTCGAGCTGCACGTCGCGCACCTTGGCGCTCGAAGCGACGACCTTCTCGACCTCGCGCGCGATCGAGCGCACCTTCTGCGTGTCCGGGCCGACGACGCGGAACTGGACCGGGAAGCCGACCGGCGGACCGAGCTCGAGCCGCGTGACACGAACCCAAGCCTGGGGAAATTCCTCCGGCGCAGAAGCCATCAGGCGCGAGCGAACCCGCTCGCGTGCCTTGAGGTCCTTGGTCATCACGATGAACTGCGCGTAGCCGGGGTTCGGCAGCTCCGGGTTGAGGGCGAGGTAGAAGCGCGGCGAGCCCGCGCCGGTGTACGCGGTGAAGAAGCGCACGTCCTCGTCCTTCTTGAGCACCGCTTCCAGGCGCTTCACCTGCTCCGTGGTGGCGGCGAACGAGGCGCCTTCCTTCATGCGCAGGTCGACGATCAGCTCCGGTCGAGAGCTGTTCGGGAAGAACTGCTGCGGCACGAGCTTCATTCCGGCGAGCGCAACGGCGAGCGCCGCTGCGGTCGCGCCGATCACCCACCAGCGCCGCTCGAGCGCGGTGTCGATGGCTTTGCGCAGCTTCCGGTAGAACGGCGTGCGATAGGGATCGGTGTGCGCCCCGCCCTGGCCGTGCGCGGCGAAGTTGGGGAGCATCTTGACGGCGATGTACGGCGTGATGATTCCGGAGACGACCCAGGAGAACACGACCGCGGTGCCGACGATCCAGAAGATGCCGCCCGCATACTCGCCGGTGGTGGATTTTGCGAAGCCGATCGGCATGAACGCCGCGACGGTGACGAGCGCGCCGGTGAGGCGTGGCAGCGCGGTCGCCTCGTAGGAGAAAGCGGCTGCCTTGACGCGGTCCCAGCCCTCCTCCATCTTCACCACCATCATTTCGACGGCGATGATGCCGTCGTCGACCAGCAGACCGAGCGCGATGATGAGCGAGCCGAGCGAGACGCGCTCCAGGTTCCACCCGGTGGCGAGCATGAAGAGCGCCACCACGCCGAGCACCAGGGGCACGCCGAGCCCGACCACGATTCCGGTGCGCAAGCCGAGGCTGAGCAGGCTCACGGCGAGCACGATGGCCAGCGCTTCCATGAGCGAGCGCTCGAATTCCCACACCGCTTCGGCGACGGTGTTCGGCTGATCGGCGACGCGCTCGAGCTCCACGCCGTACGGAAGCCCGGCTTGTATGTTGTTCACGGCATGGTCGACGGCCTTGCCGAGGTCGACCACATTTCCGTCGTCGGTCATCACGATGCCGAGCAGCAGCACCTGCTGCCCGTTGTGCCGCACGGTGTAGGTCGGCGGATCCTCGTAGCCGCGCCGGATGGTGGTGAAGTCGGCGAGCTTAATGGTCCTGCCGCCGGCCGAGACCGGCACGTTGCCGATGTCTTCGACGGAAGTGAACTGGCCGGTCACGCGCACGAGAACGCGGTCGCCGTTCGTGTCGATCGAGCCGGCCGGCAGCACGCTGTTCTGGTTCCTCAAGCTCTCGGCGATCATGATCGGCGTGATGCCGAGCGCCGCCAGGCGCTGGTGCGAAAACTCGACGTAGACCTTCTTCGCTTGCTTGCCGTAGATGTCGACCTTCTTCACCATCGGCACCTTGAGGAGCCGCCGCTTGATGTCCTCGGCCGTATCGGCGAGCTCGGCCTGGCTGATGCCGTCCCCCTTCACGGCGTACAGCAGCGCCGACACGTCGCCGTACTCGTCGTTGAAGATCGGGCCGATCACGCCGTCGGGCAGCTCGAGCTTGATGTCGGTGAACTTCTTGCGCGCCTGATACCACGCCTCGCGCTGGTCCGCTTTCGACGTGCCGCCGACCACGCTGATCGTCATGCCGCCGTAACCCTGCCGCGCGAAGGTCACAACCTTCTCGAAGTGGTCGAGCTGCTCGAACTTCTTCTCCATGCGGTTCAGCACCTCGTCCTGGACCTGCTGGGCGGTGGCGCCGGGCCACAGGATCATCACCGTCATCGACGGCACGGAGAATCTCGGATCCTCGAGCTGGCCGAGCCGCGTGAAGGAAAGCGTGCCGGCGATCGCGATGGCGACGATGATGAACAGGACGATGGCGCGGTGGCCGAGCGCCCACTCGGTGAGGTTGAACGATTTCATCGCGAGGCCTGCTTCGGCAGCGTGGCTTGCGCCGCGAGCTCGGGCAGCGCCACGCGCAGCCCGGGCGCCATCTTGTGCACGCCGGCGGTCACGACGAGCTCGCCCGCCGGCAGACCGGAGATCAGCACCTCGTCGTTCCGGTAGCCATGCACGGTGATGTGCGCGAGCTCGACAGTCGCGAGCGGCTCGCTGCCGGTGCGGTGGACCACCCAGACGGCCGGCTGGCCATTGCCCTGGGTGATCGCCGATGCGGGAATAGCGGCAGCCTTGGCCTCCGCGCCGGGGCGCTCGACGAGCACCGTGGCCGTCGCGCCGAGCGCAAGGCGCCGTGGGGATGTCGGTTTCAAGCGCGCCCGGAAGGTGCGCGTCTGCTGCGCCGCCTGCGGCGCAAGCTCGCGCAGCACGACGTCAAAAGCTTCTTCGGGCGCCGCGGCGAGCGTCGCCTTGTACTTGCCCTGCTTGAAGGAGCCGAGGTGGTCCTCCGGCACGTCGACCACGATCTCGGGCTCACCCTGCTCGGCGATCGCCACGCCCGGCTGACCTTCGGCGGTCACCTGGCCGATCTCGAAGCGTACTTGCGTGACGACGCCGGCGCGCGAGGCGCGCAGCACGGTGTACTTCAAGCGGTTGGCCGCGAGCTCGAGCTGCCGCGCGGCCGCCTCGGCGGCCGCCTTGGACTTGCGTGCCTCGCTCTGCGCATGCTCTTCATCGGACACGCTGACCGAGCCGTCGGCCTTCAGCTCTTCCAGCCGCTTGCGGTCGGATTCCGCCTGGCGCGCTTGCGTCTCAGCGGCGAGGAGCTGCTGGCGTGCCGCTTCCTCCGCAAGCCGGTAATCGGTGTCGTCGAGGATCGCGAGCACGTCGCCCTCGCGCACCACTTGGCCGACGTCTACCTTGCGGCTCACCACCTTGCCGCCGACGCGGAACGCTTGATCCACCTCGTGACGCGCCTGCACGGTGCCGACGTAGCGATTCACCTGCCCTGCCGTGCCGTAGCGCAGCTCCGCGGTGCGCACCATGCGCAGCGCTTCGGCAGGCGGCTTCTGCGGCGCGCACGCCGCCAGGAAGAGTGCGGCTGCGACGGCCGCGGCGTATGGGATTTTCACGAAGACTCCTTGGTTTCGAAGGCCTGCCAACCGCCGCCGAGCGCCTTGTAAAGCTGGACGCTGTCGAGCAGCAGCTGCGTATTGCTGTCATTCGCGGAGAGGCGCACGGCAAGCCGCGCGCGCTGCGCGTCGAGGAACGGCAGAAGATCGATCTGACCGCGGTTGTACAGCGACTGCGCGCGCCCGAGCGCCGCCTCCGCGGAGGCGGAGGCGCTTTCGAGATCGGTCAGCCGCCGGCGCTCGTCGGCGAGCGCCACCAGCGAGTTCTCGACATCCTCGAGCGCGCGCACGATAGCGCTCTCGTAGCGC
>DATDCR010000321.1:0-7161 GCA_036524215.1 Burkholderiales bacterium | reverse complement strand
AGCGTCGGCAGCAAATACCACGCGGTGCGCGGGAACGGCCGCGTGGCGAAGCCCTTCTCCTTCCACCAGTCGAGGCCGTGCACCTCGGCGCCGTGCGTCAGCTCGCTGGAGGCCGCCTTGCACACCGCGTCCCAGATCTCGTCGCAGCCGTGGGCGCGCGCGGTGTCGAGCGCGAAGTCCTTGAGCGGCACGCCGAGCGCGCCCTTGTTGATCGCCGCGTTGTATTTGTCGAGCAGGTTGGTGCGCTTCGCGAGCTCGGTGGCGATGTCGGTGAAATCCTTCGCCTGCCCGCGCGGCTTGGCGACGGGCTGGCGCAGCGCGAAGCCTTCGTGATCCCAGAACTGCTCGATGTACTTCGAGCCGCCGATGCGGATGAGCTGCAGGCTTTCCAGGTCGGACGCCTCGGGCAGCAGCAGGTCGGCGAAATGGTTGGTCTCGTCGCGCGTGAAGGCGAAGGCGACGACGAACGGGAAGCGCGCCATGCGTCCGCCGAGCGCCTCGGTGTCCCAGAACGAGATCGCCGGGTTGGTGCGGTAGACGAACCACACGTCGGGCAGCGTCACTTGAGGCAGGCCCTCGGGCGTCTTGTCGAGGAACAGCCATGAGAAGTGCGTCGGGCCGAGCGCCTGGCTCCAGGCGCCGTCGGCGGCGAGCGGCACCATCGTGCGGTAGGCGTTGCGGATGTTCGGCCGCGCGCTCCAGTGCGCCTTGTCGGTCGGGTTGAATGGATAGGCCATGAAGCCGTCCGGGCCGGGCTTTACGCTCAGGTGGCGCTCGGACATCGGGCGGTTCAAGCGCACCGTGGTGCCGAGGATGCCGCCGGGCACCTCGAGCGCGCCGACCAGTGTCGCGATGACGGTGCGCGCCCAGCAGCATTCGAAGCCGCCCCAGCCGTTGGTCACGGTCTTGCCGAGGCTGACCGCAACGGGCCGATAGGGCAGCGTCTTTCCTTCGATCTCGATCGTCTCGCCGACGCAGGCGGCATCGAGGAATTCGCGCGCGACGCGACGGATGGTCGCGGCGTGGATATCGCAGATCGGCTCGGCCCATTCCGGGCTGTACGGCTTCATATGCGCAACCAGCTTGCTGAATGCCGTCTCGCCTTCGAGATAACCCTCGCCGAGCACTTCGCCGTCCGCGCCGAGCTCGACCGCGTCGACCGAGAACTTGCCTTCCAGCGAAAGCGCGACGATCGGCTGTCGCGTCGTGCGGTTGCGCAGGTAGAAGCCGTGCGGGCCGACGAGGTAAGGCGACGCGGTGCTCTTGTACAGGAAGCGCTTGTCGAGACGATCGCGCGGCTCCTCGTGCAGGAGCACGTGGATCAGCGCATAGAGGAATGCCGCATCGGTCTTCGGCTTGATCGGCAGCCATTCCGCCGAGCAGGCGCCGGTGACGGAAAGATGCGGCTCGACCTGCACGCGGCGCATGCCGCGGGCGCGCGCCTCGGCATGGCGGAACACGCCGGCGACGCCGCCGGAAGCCTCGACGTTGGCGCCGCAGGAAATGAGGAATTTGGTGAGCGGCGTGTCGGGCGAGATGGTGAAGCCGCGCTGCCAGAACTCGCCGTACAGGTGCTCGGAGTGATAGCACTTCACGCCCTGGCCGGAGCCGAAGCCCATGTCGACCGGTCCCCAGGCGGCGAGGAAGGCGGGGAAGCTCCCCATGTACGACTGCGGCGTGCCGCCGCCGCCGAAGCTGGCGGCGACGCGCGGGTAGCCGGACTTGTCGAGCAAGCCGCTCTCGCGGATCGCGTTCAGCTTGTCGGCGATGAGGCCGAAGGCTTCCTCCCAGCCGATCGGTTGCCAGCCAGGATCCTCGTTGCGCCCCTTGCGGGGGTTGGTGCGCTTCATCGGCGAAAGTACGCGATCCGGATGCGCTGTCTTCTGCACCAGGCCGTAGGCCTTGACGCAGACCTTTCCGGCGCCCGGGTGAATGCTCGCCGCGTCGAAGTTCGGCTCCACGTCGCGCGGAACCACCTCACCGCCTTTGTCGCAAGTGCCGACCGTGAGCAGGTCGGGGCCCGCCACGCATTGATAGCAGTAGGTCGGAACGCGGTTCACGCGGCCTTGGCTTTCTTGGCCATCAGGCGCTGGCGCGTCTGCTCGACGTTGACGATGAAGCGCGCGTGCCGCCCGCGGCAGACCAGGTCGACGCCGTCCGAGGCGCTCACCTCGAACAGCGCCGCGCGGCCCTTCAGCTCGACCAGCTTGGCGTCGATGGTGACGCGCATGCCTTCCAGGGTCGGCGCGAGGTGCTCGATCTCGACCTTGGTGCCGACCGAGTCCTCGCCCGAATCGAGGTGCTCGAGGAGGAGCTCGCGGCAGGTGATCTCGATGTCGCGCACCAGCATCGGCGTCGCGTAGACGCGGGCGTCCTCGCCCATGAAGCCGATGGTGCTTTCGCGCGTCACGTCGAAGGCGCGCTTGGCCGCCAGGCCGCTTTGCAGGGTGGGTTTCATCGCGTTATCCGAGCACTTTCCTCAGTCGTGGGTTTGATCCAGGTTAAAGACCCAAATAGGCGGCGCGAACCGCGGGGTCGGCGAGCAATTCCGCCCCGCTTCCCTCGCGCACGAGCCGGCCGGTCTCGAGCACGTAGCCGCGGTCGGCGATGCCGAGCGCGCCGCGCGCGTTCTGCTCGACGAGGAGCAGCGTCGTATCGGCGGCGCGCAGCGCGCGCACGCACGAGAAGATCTCCTGCACGAGGCGCGGTGCGAGACCCATGCTGGGCTCGTCGAGGAGCAGAAGGCGCGGCTCGGCCATCAGCGCGCGTCCGATCGCAAGCATCTGCTGCTGGCCGCCGGACAGCATCCCGGCGAGGTGGCCGCGGCGCTCGGCGAGCACCGGGAAGAGCGTGTAGACGCGTTCCAGCGAGCGCTTCGTGCGGGGACGCGCGCGCCGATACGCGCCCAGGCGCAGGTTGTCCTCGACCGTCAAGGGCGAGAACACCTGCCGGCCTTCGGGCACCTGCACGATGCCGAGCGCGACCCGCCGCTCGGCGCTCGCGCGCGTGATGTCCTCCTTTTCAAAGAGGACTCTGCCCGCGGACGGATGCACGCCCGAGAGCGCGCGCAGCAACGTGGTCTTGCCGGCGCCGTTGGCGCCGACGAGCGCGACGAGCTCGCCCGCGCCGAGATGCAGGTCGATGCCTTGCAGCGCGGGAATGCGCCCATAGCGGGCTTCGAGGCGCTCTACGCGGAGCATCCGAGGTAGGCCTCGATCACACGCGGGTCGGCGCTCACGGTCTTCGGATCGCCTTCGGCGAGCTTGCGCCCGTAGTCGAGCACGACGACGTGCTGCGACACTTCCATCACCAGCTTCATGTTGTGCTCGACCAGCACGACCGTGATGTCGCGCGCCGCCACCTCGCGGATCAAGCGGTCGATGTCGAGCGTTTCGGTCGGATTCAGGCCGGCGGCGGGCTCGTCGAGCAGCAGGAACTTGGGCCGGGCGGCGAGCGCGCGCGCGATCTCGAGCCGCTTGAGCGCCCCGTAGGGCATCGAGTCGGCGTCGCGGCTCGCCCACACGGCGAGGCCGACGAACTCGAGCAGCTCGTACGCCGCCTCGCGGCAGCGGCGCTCCTCGCGCGCCATGCGCGGCAGGCGCAAGAGCGCGCTCACCAGGTTGCAGCGCTCGTGCTGCCAGCGCCCCACCATCACGTTCTCGAGCGCCGTCATGTTGAAGAACACCTGCAGGTTCTGGAACGTGCGTCCGACGCCGGCGATGGCGAATTCGTGCGGCGCGCGGCCGGAAAGCTCCGTGTCGTCGAGCACGATGCTGCCGCTGTCGGCGCGGTAGATGCCGGAGAGCAGGTTGAGCAGCGTGGTCTTGCCGGCGCCGTTCGGCCCGATGATCGAATGCACCACGCCGGGCTCCAGGTCGAAGCCGACGTCCTGCACCGCGGCGACGCCGCCGAAGCGCTTAGACAGGTTTTCGGCGCGCAGCCGCAATGGCTTTCTCCAGCGTCGGCACGAGTCCCTGCGGCATGACGATCATCGTCAGCATCATCACCGCGCCGAGGGTCACCATCTCGTATTCCTTGAGCGTGGTGAGCACCTGCGGCAGCGTGGTGAGCACCGCCGCGCCGACGACCGCGCCGAAGGTCGAGGCCATGCCGCCGAAAACGACCATCGTGACCAGCTCGATCGAGTGCACGAACGACGATTTCGACGGCGTGATGAATCCGGAGTAGTGCGCGGTCAGTCCGCCCGCCGCCGCCGCGAAGAGCGCGGAGAGGACGAAGACGTGCAGCTTGTGCCGGGCGGCGTCGATGCCCACCGCGCTCGCCGCGACCTCCGAGCCGTGCAGCGCGCGCATGGCGCGCCCGCGCGGCGACTCGATCAGGTTCTGCGCCAGCCACACCGCCAGCACCACCGCGGCGGCGATGATCCAGTACCAGGTCTTCTCGCCGCCGATCGCATAGCTGAAAACCTTGAGCGGCGGCACCGCCATGCCGTCGGGCCCGCCGGTGATGCGGTCCTCGGTGGCGAGCACGATGGACACGATGACGCCGAGGCCGAGCGTTCCCATCGCCAGGTAGTGGCCGCGCAGGCGAAGGATCGGCCGGCCGACCAGCCACGCCAGCGCCCCGACGAGCACCGTCGAAACCGGCAGGGACAGCAGCGGCGGCCAGCCATAGCGCGACGCGAGGATCGCCGAGCCGTACGCGCCCAGGCCGAAGAAGCCGGCATGGCCGAGGCTGATCTGCCCGGCGTAGCCGATGAGAAGGTTCAGGCCGACGCAGGTGATCGCGTTGATGCCGACGAGGATCGCGATCTCGTACGTGTAGGCGTTCGGCAGCGCGAGCGGAAGGAGCGCGGCGAAAATCGCCAGCGCGAGGAGCCCTCGCCTAGACCCGCTCTGCGGCGCGCCGGCCGAAGAGGCCGTCGGGGAGGAAGACAAGGGCTGCAAGGATGATGAGAAAAGCGAAGACATCTTTGTAAGCCGAAGAGAGATAGCCGGCGCCCAGCGACTCGACGATGCCGAGCACGAGCCCGCCCGCCACCGCGCCGGGGCCGCTGCCGAGGCCGCCCAGGATGGCGGCGGCGAAGCCCTTGAGCCCCAGCATGATCCCGACATCCCAGGACGTGAAGGAGATGGGGGCGATCAGGATCCCGGCGAGCGCGCCCAGCGCCGCGGAAAGCGCGAACGAAGTGAGCAGCACGCGGCGCACGCTGATGCCGGCGAGCCGCGCGGCGAGGCGGTTATGCGAGACCGCGAGCATCGCCTTGCCGGTGAGTGTGCGGTTGAAGAACCACCAGACGAGCGCCACGGCGAGCGCGCTGACGCCGATCACCCACACCACCTGCGGCAGCAGGGTCGCGCCCGCGAAGACGATCGGCTGCTCGCCGCTGAAGCCGGGCAGAGGATGGATCTTCTTGTCCCACACCAGCGTCGCCAGCCCGCGCAGGAGGATCGACGCGCCGATGGTGATGATGATCAGCGTCACCACCGAGGCGCCGCGCGCGCGCTCGACGGCGAACTTTTCCAGCAGGATTCCCACCAGCGTGGCGCAGCCGATCGCCAGCAGCGCCGCGAGCGGCAGGCCGAGGCCGGCTTCGACGAAGCCGGCGCTCGCCATGCCGCCGATCATGACGAACTCGCCCTGCGCGAAGTTGATGACGTTGCTCGCGTTGTAGATGATCGCGAAGCCCAGGGCGACGAGCGCGTAGATCGCGCCGACGGTCAGGCCGGCGAGCAGGTACTGCGCGAGCATGCGGGCCGGCTACTTGACCAGCTGCCAGTCGCCCTTGCGCACCTCGAGCATGCGGAACGCCGTGAGGTCGAGGCCCATGTGATCCGTCGCCGACATGTTGACCACGCCGGCCGTGCCCATGTAGCCCTTGGTGGACTCGAGCGCATCGCGCACCTTGGCCTTGTCGGCCGAGCCGGCGCGCTTCATCGCTTCGACCACCAGCATCAGGCCGTCGTAGGCGTGGCCGCCGAAGGTCGACACCTCCTGGTTGAAGCGCTTCTCGTACTCGTGCTTGTACGAGACGACGACTTTCTTCTGCGCGTCCTCGGCCGGCAGCGTGTCGGCGACGAGCAGCGCGGCCGCGGGCAGCCGCACGCCTTCGGCGGCGTCGCCGGAGAGCTTCACGTACTGCTTCGACGCCACGCCGTGCGACTGGTAGAAGGGCGTCGTGATGCCGAGCTGGCGATAGTTCTTGGTGACGATCGCCGGGCCCTGGCCGAAGCCGCAATTGAGCACCGCCTGCACCCCGGGCGTGTTCTTGATCTTGGTGAGCTGCGCGGTCATGTCCGTATCGCCCGCGCCGTAGCTCTCGTCGGCGATGATCTGCACGCCGTTCTTTGCCGCCACCTTGAGGCACTCGGCGCGCATCGAGCGGTCGAAGCCGCCGGCGCCGGAGATGAGCGCCGCCTTCGTCGCGCCGCGCTCGCGCATGTCGACGAACACCTTCTCGCACGCCATGCGGTCGGTATGCGGGGTCTTGAACACCCATTTCTTCACCGGCTCGATGATCACGACCGCGCCGGCGAGCGAGATGAACGGGATGCCGGCCGCTTCGGCGAGCGGGACCGCCGCCATGGTTTCGCCGGTGGTCGAGCCGCCGACCAGGACGTCGACCTTGTCCTGCTCGATGAGGCGCTTCACGTAGGCGCGCGCTTTCTCCGCGTCGCCGGCCGAGTCGTAGGCGACGAGCTGCAGCTTGCGGCCGAGCACGCCGCCGGCGGCGTTGAGCTTCTCGACATAGAGCTCGAGCGTCTTCTGCTCGGGGTCGCCGAGGAAGGCGGCAGGCCCGGTGACCGACAGGAAAGCGCCGATGCGGATCGGTTCCTGCGCAAAGACGGCCAGCGGCAATACGAGTACTGCCAGGAATAGACGGGCAATCATGACGCCTCCTCTTGTACGATGCTCCCGAACCTACCGTTACGGCAGGACAGGGATTTGATCCATATCAAGAGAATCCGAAGCGTGCGGCGTAGCGATCTTGCGCGCGTGGTGGAAATCGACGCCGTCATCACGCGGGTGAGGAAGCCGGCTTACTGGAACGGCATGCTGCGCCGCTACGGCGGCAACCAGCGCGGCCGCTTCTTCCTCGTTGCCGAGAGCGAGGAAGGCGTGCAGGGCTACATCGGCGGCGAAGTGCGCGACTGGGAATTCGGATCGCCGCCGTGCGGCTGGGTGTTCGGCCTCGGCGTG
>DATDCR010000320.1:0-4437 GCA_036524215.1 Burkholderiales bacterium | reverse complement strand
GGATTTCCGGCACGTTGCGCTGCTCGTGCAGGTGCCGAACGTGCTGGTGGTCAACAATGATGTGCCTGCACGCGATGTTGGGGAGCTGATTGCGCTGGCGAAGGCGCAGCCCGGCAAGCTCGACTTCGCTTCGGGCTCGACCGGGTCGACCGGGCATCTTGCCGGCGAGCTCTTCAAGCAGATGACCGGGACCTTCATGGTGCACATCCCTTACAAGGGTGCGGCACCGGCGGCGGCCGACCTTCTCGCCGGCCGCGTGCACCTCATGTTCGACAACCTCGCCAGCGCGCTGCCGAATATCCGCGCCGGCAAGGTGCGCGCGCTGGCCGTGACGACGCTAGCGCGCTCCGGCTTCCTGCCGCAGCTGCCGACGCTGGATGAATCGGGGCTGAAAGGCTTCGACATGACCACCTGGTGGGGCCTGATGGCGCCGGCGCGTACGCCGCAGGGGGTCGTCGATCGCCTGGCCGCCGAATCGG
This sequence comes from Burkholderiales bacterium, assembly GCA_036524215.1. Classification (GTDB taxonomy): domain Bacteria; phylum Pseudomonadota; class Gammaproteobacteria; order Burkholderiales; family SG8-39; genus SCGC-AG-212-J23. The sequence goes on along the minus strand of DATDCR010000320.1, from coordinate 3,958 downwards.
CCAAAGCATTGGAAGCGGGGGATGTCAAGGAGCGCTGGCGCGCGATGGGTTCGGAGACGCCTCCGATGCGCACGCCGGCGCAGTTCAGCGCATTCGTCGAGCGCGAGCGAGCGCTCTACGCCGCGCTGGTCAAGCGCTCCGGGGCGACCGCGGATTAGAGGGCGGCGACGGTCTGCACCTCGATCAGGAACTGCTCCTGGACGAGGCGATCGATGACGAGAAGCGTGTTCGGCGGGTAGGCGCCGTGCGGGAACAGGCGCGGGAACTCCCGCTTGCGCCATTCCATGAACCGCGGGATGTCCTGCGAGTGCACGAGGTAGGTGGTGAACTGCACGACGTTGCCCCAGCCGGCACCGGCCGAGCGCAGCGCGGCCTCGATCTGCGAGAACACGCCGTCGCACTGCGCGGCGAAGTCGGCGCCCGGCGCAAGCATGCCGGCGATGAAAAGATATTCCGACGCCTTGACGCGCGCGATGTGCGAATACTGGCCGAGCGGCTTGCCGAGCGCGTCGACGTTGGTGATCTTGATGTCGGGCATGGGTCTCTATCTCGCGGCAGGGGGTTTGGGCTTCGCCCGCCCGGCGAGCTGCGCGTTGACCGTCGAGACGAGATCGGCGCGCCGGATGGGCTTTACGTGGTAGGCATTCGCACCGGCGCTCATGCAGCGATCGATGGTCGCCGCATCGTTCACCACCGAAACGATGATCACGGGCGTGGCGGCATTCGGCGATGCGGCACGGATGGCGGCAAGCACGCCGATGCCGCCGATGCCGGGCATCAGCAGGTCGAGCAGGATGGCGTCGTAGGCGTAGTTGCCGGCCAGCTTGAGGGCCTGCTCGCAGGTTCCGGCGAGCTGCGCCTCGACGTCGAGCTCCTCGGTGAGCATGCGCGCGAGAAGCAGGCGCGTCGATTCCTCGTCGTCGACGATCAGGACGCGGTGGTGCGGCCTTAGCGTTTCTTCCGCTCGTGGCGCCATTGCACGTCGCCTTTGCCGGCGTGGCGGTTCAACCGCCGCCCGGCGATGAACAGCAGGTCGGAAAGGCGGTTGAGATAGCGCCGCGCCGGCTCGCCGATCCTTTCCTTCTCGCCCAGCGCGACGAGGCTGCGTTCGGCTCGGCGGCAGATCGTGCGCACGAGATGCGCGGTGGCGGCCGCGCGGGTGCCGCCCGGCAAGATGAACTCCTTCAGCGGCTCCAGGCCGGCGTTCCAGTTCTCGCTCGCCGCCTCCAGGCGTGCGACCTGCGCATCACCGAGCAGGCTGTGACCCGGGATGCTGATCTCGCCGCCCAGATCGAAGAGGTCGTGCTGGACTTCGCCCAGGACTTCGGTCACCTCGGCCGGCAGCTCCTCGGCGAGGAGCAGGCCGATGGCGCTATTCAGTTCGTCCAGCTCGCCCAGCGCGCGCACCCGTGCGCTGTCCTTCGACACCCGCGAGCCGTCGCCAAGGCCGGTCTCGCCGCGATCGCCGGTGCGCGTCGTGATCTTCGACAGCCGGTGCGCCATGCGGCCATTATAGGAGCTGTCTCTTCTTCACTTCGCTTTCGATCACGCCGTGCGCCAGCGTGGTCGACAGCCGTTCGCCGTCGCGTGCCTGCGAGGCATCGCGCAGCACTGCGCCGGAAGCATTGCGCGTGATGCTATAGCCGCGTTCCAGCACCGCCGTCGGATCGAGCCCGGCGAGCGACGCCTGCAGCCGTTCCAGGCGCGCCGTGCATCGATGCACGTGATGGCCGAAGGCAAAGGCGAGGCGCGTGCGCAGCTGCGCGACCGACTGGCCGGATCGACGCAGCCGCTCCGCCGGGTGCACCAGGCGCTTCGCGCAGCCATCCAGCGACTGGCTCGCATACTGCAGCCGGCGGCGCATCTCGCGCGACAGGCCGCGCGCGCAGGCGGCGATCTTTTCGAGCAGCTCGCTGCGCGCCGGCGTGGCGAGCTCGGCGGCCGCGGTCGGCGTCGGCGCGCGGCGGTCGGCGGCGAAATCGGCGATGGTGAAATCGCTCTCATGCCCGACGCCGACCAGGACCGGGATGCGCGAGGCGCGGATCGCGCGCGCCACGATCTCCTCGTTGAAGCTCCACAGATCCTCGATCGATCCGCCGCCTCGCACGAGCAGCAGCACGTCGCACTCGGCGCGCGCGTTGGCCTTGGCGAGCATGGCGGCGAGTCTTCCGGCGGCGCCTTCGCCTTGCACCGGCGCCGGATAGACGATGACCTGCACCGCCGCATTGCGCCGGGCAAGCGTGGTCAGCACGTCACGCAAGGCCGCGGCAGCGAGCGATGTCACCACGCCGATCGCTCGCGGGTGCGCCGGCAGCTCGCGCTTGGCGCCGGGATCGAACAGGCCTTCGCGCCCGAGCTTCTCCTTCAGCTGCAGGAACCGCTCATAAAGCGGCCCCAGCCCCGCCGGGCGCAGCGCTTCCACGGTGAGCTGGAAGCGCCCGCGCGGCTCGTAGAGGCTGACCAGGACTTGCGCCTCGACTTGCATGCCTTCGCGAAGCGCGGTGGCATTCGCGCCTTCGAAGGCCTGGGCCCGGCTGCGGAACATCACGCAATCGACCTGGGCGCCCCGGTCCTTGAGCGTGAAATAACGGTGCCCCGAAGGGGCCCGGCTGAGGTTGGAGAGCTCCCCCTTCACCCAGAGCAGGGGGAAGCGCCGCTCGAGCGTGTCGCGGACGCTTCGCAGCAACTCGGAGACACTGAGCACCGGACGCGGAAAATCGTTCAGCATGGCGGGCCTTAGCGCGAGGCGAGCCTACACTATCCACATTCGCGGCCGCGGCGTCGGGCTCGCGCGTCGGATGCGTCACGGAGGCCGATTCTTTCCTGTAAGGGCATGTTTTGCCGACGCAAAAGCGTGCTCAATTTTTGATCGCGACCGACTTGGGCGCCGGTTTAACTACGTGCGGACGCGCTATTCAAAGATAATCCACAAACTTGTCCACAAGTTTTTGTGGATATCGCCGAATCCACTACAGCCTGGCGTTAACTTACGACGCGACGAAGCCCTTTGCTGCGGCGCACTAACTTGCCGCGGCGCGCCGGTTTGCCGTACATTCCGCGCGCGAGCAGAGAACTCGCAGGCAGAAAACGATAAGGAAAACAGTTGTTCGCAATTCTCCAGGCCGCCGGCTGGCCGATCTGGTTTCTCCTCGCTGCTTCCATCATCGCCGTGGCGCTCATCATCGAGCGCTCGATCTCCCTGCGGACGAAGAAGATCATCCCGCCGAAGCTTTTCGACCGCGTGGTCGAGGTCTATCGGCGCCAGGGTGTTTCCGATGAGGTGATCGAGCGCCTGGCCAAGGATTCGCCGCTCGGCGCCGTCCTCGCGGCCGGCCTGCGCAACCACAAGAGCTCGCGCTATGTCATGAAGGAGGCGATCGAGGAAGCGGGCCGCGCCGTCACCCACGATCTCGAGCGCTTCCTCACCACGCTGGGAACCATCGCCACGGCGGCGCCGCTGCTCGGTCTCTTCGGCACCGTGATCGGCATGATCGAGATCTTCGGCTCGCAGTCGCCGACCGGCAGCAATCCGCAGCAGCTCGCGCACGGCATCTCGATCGCGCTCTATAACACCGCGTTCGGCATCGCCATCGCGATTCCCTCGCTCATCTTCTACCGGCACTACAAGAACAAGGTCGACACGCTGATCGTGGAGATGGAGCTGCTCGCCGCCAAGCTGGTCGACATCCTGCATGGCGAGCGAACCGACTACCCGCCGATGAGGGCGTAACGCGTGAACTTCCAGCGCGGTCGGGAGAAGGAGCCGCTCGAGATCAACCTCGTGCCGCTGATCGACGTGATGATGGTGATCCTCATCTTCCTGATGATCACCACCACGTACAACCGCTACACCGAGCTCGCGATCAACCTGCCGAGCGCCGACACCGAAAGACCGCCCGAGCGGGCGAACGAGATCCCGGTGCTCGTCAACGCGCAGGGCCAGTACGTGATCAAGGGA
>DATDCR010000319.1:0-1704 GCA_036524215.1 Burkholderiales bacterium | reverse complement strand
GGCTCGACCTCGGCCCCGGCAGCGGCGACCCCGATTTGCTTCTGTTTAACGAAATGGTCGCTTCACCCGGCCGCCCCCCTGTTAAGGGGGGAAGCGAGCTTGCGAGCGGGGGGTTGCTTCTGGCGCCTATTAAGGCGACCGGCTCCGACTCCGACCCCACCTACCGCTACCTCTCCCGCCTCGAAGCCGACGCCGAAGACACCGAGGCCTCGCGCCTTCTCTACGTCGCCGCCACGCGCGCCGAGAAGCACCTGCACCTCCTCGCCTGCTTGGGCTGCGACAAGGACGGCGAGCTGAAGAAGCCGTCCTCGCACACGCTCCTCTCGCGCGCGTGGTCCGCCGCCGAGCCGTTCTTCAAGCCGCTGCAACACGCGACCGAGCCGGCGCCAGCCGCGTTCGCCGCCAACGCCTCGGCGATCAACCGATTGCCCTCCGCCTTCCGCGCGCCCGACCTGCCCGCGCCCGTGCAGTGGACCGCGCCGCCGCAAGGCCGCGACGAAGAAGAGATCGAATTCTCCTGGGCGGGCGAGACCGCGCGCCACGTCGGCACGGTCGTGCACCGCTGGCTCCAGCGCATGGCGGAGGACGAGCTGCGCGGCTGGGACGCGCATCGCATCGATTCCCTCATGCCCACCTTCCGCCGCGAGCTCCAGCGCCGCGGCATCCGCGCCGGCGATGCCTATCCCGCCGGCGAGCTGGTACGCAGCGCGCTAAAGAACACGCTCGCCGATGAGCGCGGCCGCTGGGTGCTCGGCCCGCACCCGGAAGCGCGCAGCGAATACCGCTTGCGCATCCGCAGCGCGGAAGGCTTGCAGACTTACGTCCTCGATCGCTTCTTCAAGACGAAGGAAGGCGAGCGCTGGACCGTCGACTTCAAGACCAGCCGCCACGAAGGCGCGAATGTGGAGGCCTTCCTCGATCAGGAACTGAGCCGCTATTCGAAGCAGCTACAGCGCTATCGATATGCGCAGAGCGGCTCGCGCCTCGGCTTGTATTTCCCGCTCCTGCGCGGCTGGCGCGAATGGCGGCCCTGACCTCGCCCTGCCGCGCTTTCAGTGCGGCGGACGGATCGGCTTTGCGTTGAAGTCGTGCCGGATCCGGCGCACGTCCCCGGCCTGGACCGTGATGTACGTGAGATAGGGCTTGCGCGACCCGCTGCGCACCTCGATGCGATGCATTCCCGGCTCGAGATCGAAGCTCGTCATCGGCGGCGTCGTGCCGTGGTGCTTGTCGTCGATGTAGATCTCGCCGCTCGGTGATACCGCGAGGATGAGCCGCGCCGTGCCGCCGGGCTGCTCCGTAGCCTTCGCGGCAGGTTGCGTGGTCCGCGGAAGCTTCTGGATCGGCGCAGCGGCGACTGACGCGGGCTTAGGTTCCTCCGCGACGCGAGGGGCGGGACTTTCAGCCTGTGCCACAGGCAAAGGCGCGGGCGCAGCCGCGGGTTCCTTGGCCGCCTGCGCCACGGGCGCCGCTGTGCTCGGAGGCGGCGCCGAGGCCACTGCCGGCGGCGTCGCTTGCATGCGATTCGCAGCGATGCCGAGCTCGTTCCCGCCTGACGAGAAATAGATCAAGCCGGCGCCGCCGATAGCGAGGAGGAGCGCCACCGCGAGTCCGGCGAAGATCGCGGCTCCCCATCCCGAAGGCCGGGCCGGCCCGCGTTCCCGCTCGGCCATCAGCTCCGCCTGGAGATAGTCGAACCCGCCG
>DATDCR010000318.1:0-2237 GCA_036524215.1 Burkholderiales bacterium | reverse complement strand
ACCGCATTCCAACGCGCATGGCCCGAACGAGTTCCTGCACCTCGACTACGCGAAGCGGCTCACCGCCTGCGTGGCCGACGTGCTCGCCGCGCACGCCACGAGCTGAGCTTGCGTTACTTGCAGGCCACCTGAACGCCGGGCGGGTCCTGCACCATCATGGCGCCGTTCGCCTCGGCTACGAATCGCATGGAGACGGTCTGCTCCTCTCCCGGCTTCCCGCCTCTCCAGGATTCGCTGATCGACATATGGCCGGTGCGCGGCGGAGCGACCTTCTTATCCGGGGTCCGGGTCCCGTCGCTGCGCTCCCAGTGATAGCTCATGGCGTCGGGCACGGGCATCTTGAAGGTGATGTTGGCTTTGTAGGTGACGGTGGCGGGACACTTGCCGGCGTATTTCTGCGCGCTCGGCGAGATCTGGATGATGGCGAACTCGTCTGCGCCTGCGCTCGCGCTGGCGCTTGAGGAAACCGACGCGCTCGCGAGGTCGGCCTGCCCGCTTGCCTTCGCGCTGACGCTGCCCGATCCGGAGCCGCCGAACTGCGAGATGACCCATTTCCCGCCGGTCTTTTTCATGACGACAAACCCGGTCGACTGCTGACCGGACGCGAAGCTGTAGGCAACATCGAGCGTTGCCTCATCGCCTTTCATGAACCCGCCAATGACGGTGTGGCTCTTCGGCTGGGTGAGCATGGCGATGTACCCGTTCAGGGCATCCTTCTGCTGAACGCACGAGGCTAGATCGGCGGGATTCCCCATCAATCTGCACATCTGCTGGTGGTCTTTCTTGTAAGCGGCATCGATGATCGCCGTATAGGCGCTGCCCGGTTCGCCGCCTCCCTTCGGCAGCTTTATGCCGCCGCTGTAAGGGTCGCTCGCTGCGTAAACAAGGCTGCCTGTGACCATTGCGAAAACGGCAAGAACTGACGTTCTCATGTCGTGCTCCTCCTAACGAGGCAAGTCACGACTTCTACATCGGACGCAGGGCGGTCCCTTGACGGAGGTCAAGGTCCCTGCTGGGACTTCACTTCCGCGAGATTGTGCTGACCCCTTTTTCGCTGCCGAGGAGCAGCACGTCCGCCGGCCGCCGCGCGAAGATGCCGTTGGTGACGACGCCGGCAACGTTGTTGAGCTCTGCTTCGAGCGCCGGCGGATCGAGGATCGTCAGGCCGCGGCAGTCGAGGATGAGATTGCCGTTGTCGGTCTTGTAGTTCTCGCGCAGCGCGGGCTGCGCGCCGCGGCGCAGGAGCTCGCGTCCGACGTAGCTGCGCGCCATCGGGATCACTTCCACCGGCAGCGGAAACTTGCCGAGCACCGGGACCAGCTTCGAGGCATCGCAGATGCAGACGAACTTCCGCGCCACGGCGGCGACGATCTTCTCGCGCGTCAGCGCGCCGCCGCCGCCCTTGATCATGTAGAGGTGCTCGGTGACCTCGTCGGCGCCATCCACATACACGGCGAGTTCGTTCACGCTGTTCAGATCGAAGACGTGAATGCCGTGCTTCTTCAGCCGCTCGGCGCTTGCCTCGGAAGCCGCCACCGCGCCGTCGATGCGGCCCTTCACCTTCGCGAGAGCGTCGATGAAAAAGTTGACCGTCGAGCCGGAGCCGACGCCAATCACGCCCTCCTGCGCGTACTGCAGGGCGGCCTGCGCGACCTGCTGCTTGAGCTCGTCCTGGGTCATTTTTTCCTCTGCGGCGGCAGGTCGGTGCACACGCCTTCGAAGGCTTCGGCCGCCATGCCGACCGATTCGCTCGTCGTCGGATGGGGATGGATGGTCTTGCCGATATCGGTCGCGTCGGCGCCCATCTCCACGGCCAGCGCGAGCTCGCTGATCAGGTCGCCGGCGCCGGTTCCGACGATGGCGCCGCCCAGAAGGCGATGGTTCTCGCTGTCGAAGATGAGCTTGGTGAAGCCTTCGTCGCGGGCGTTCGCGATGGCGCGGCCCGAGGCCGTCCACGGAAACTTCGCCACGCCGATCTTGGTGCCCGCTTTCTTCGCTTCGTCTTCGGTCAGCCCGACCCAGGCCACTTCCGGATCCGTATAGGCGACCGACGGCACGACACGCGCATCGAAATGCGCCTTGTGCCCGGCCGCGGCTTCCGCAGAGACATGCGCTTCATGCACCGCCTTGTGGGCGAGCATCGGATTACGCGCCACGTCGCCGATGGCAAAGATGTGCGGCACGTTGGTCCGCATCTGCGAATCCGTCTCGATGAAGCCGCGCTCGCTGACCGTGAC
>DATDCR010000317.1:0-1964 GCA_036524215.1 Burkholderiales bacterium | reverse complement strand
GGAAGCCACCAAGCTCGCGCTGACCACCGGAATCGCGTCGACCTATGCGGAGCTGGCCTCGCTTTATGCTCAACGCGACACGCTCGAGTCCGCCCTCGCGATCCGTACGGAGACAGCCAAGCTCGTCGCCCAGCGGACCGCGATCGGCCTCGATACTCGTGCGGAGCTGAAGCAGGCCGAAGCCCGTATCCCGCAGACGCAGGCCGATCTTGAATCGACTGACGAGGCCATTGCGCTGACGAGGAACGCGCTCGCCGCCTTGGTCGGTAACGGGCCGGATCGTGCGCTGACGATCGAGCGCCCGGCAGTCGCCGCCCTGCAGGCGCAGGGCGTCCCGGCCGACGCATCGATCGAGCTGATCGCTCGCCGCCCCGACGTCGCCGCAGCCCGCGCGCGCGTCGAAGGCGCGAACGATCGTATCAAGGAAGCGAAAGCGGCCTTCTATCCCAACGTGAATTTGAGCGCCTTGATCGGCTTGTCGTCCTTCGGGCTCGGCAATCTGTTCAACAGCGGCTCCGGAATTGGAAGCGTGAGCCCCGCGGTTTCCCTCCCCTTGTTCCACGGGGGCGCGCTCCAAGGCCAGTACCGCGGTCGACGCGGTCAATATGACGAGGCGGTCGCTCTGTACGACCGCCAGGTCATCGAGGCGCTGCACGAGACGGCTGACGCCGTGACGAGCCAGAAGATGCTCGTTTCACGGCTCGCCAACTCGCGCCGCGCGCTGGCCGGTTTTGAAGAGGCCAACCGCCTCGCCCGCCAACGCTACGAGCACGGCCTGTCCACGTATCTCGATGTGCTCACCGCCGAAGAGGGCGTGCTCGAAGCACGGCTGAATGTCGCGCAGCTCGAAACGCGCGCCTTCTCCCTCGACGTGCAGCTGATCCGCGCCCTCGGCGGCGGCTTCAGCGCCTGAATCCACTGACAAGAAACAGGAATTGAAGAAATGGCTGAACGTGATCCAATTGAATTGCAGCAGGCGGAGAATCTCGAAGAGGTTTCCGTGCCTGATGCGGAAAGAGCTGCCGACGATGTCCGCAAGAAGCGCCGGAAGAAGGTTCTACTCGCCCTTGTAGCCGCGAAGCTCGCAATCGCCGGTGGCGCATGGATGTTCTTCGACGACGCGCACGTCGAAACCGACAACGCCTATGTCAGTGCGGACTCCGCGCAGGTGACCCCGCTCGTTTCGGCGGCCGTTACCGAAGTCGCCGTCGTCAACACGCAGATGGTGCACAAGGGCGACGTCCTGCTTCGTCTCGACGACAGCGATGCGCGCCTCGCGCTTGCCAAGGCCGAGGCCGAGTTCTTTAAGGCCCGGCGCCAGTATTCGCAGATGGCCGCCAACGGCGGATCACTCGCGGCGCAGATCAATGCCCGCGACGCCGACGTCGGTCAGGCGCGTGCGCAGCTTGCATCCGCCGAGGCGAACTTCGGCAAGGCTCGCATCGACCTCGCCCGCCGTTCGGAGCTTGCCGAGTCCGGCGCGGTCTCCGGCGAAGAGCTGACGAATGCCCGTAACGCCTATTCGAGCGCCGAAGCGAACCTCGCGCTTGCCCGCGCCGGCGTCGCCCAGGCGGCCGCCATGCGTGGCGCGGCCCGCGAAAGTTGGGCTGCGAACGAAGCGCTGATTGCCGGCTCGACCATCGACACCAGCCCGGAAGTCGCCGCCGCCAAGGCCAAGCTTCAGCAGGCTCGTCTGGATCTTGAGCGGACCGTAATCCGCGCACCGATCGACGGCGTCGTCACCAACCGCCAGGTCCAGGTCGGCCAGCGCATTGCGGCTGGCACCCCCGTGATGACCCTCGTCCCGATCGGGAAGGTCTATGTCGACGCCAACTTCAAGGAAGGCCAGCTCGCCAAGGTGCGCGCCGGCCAGACCGTGGAGCTGACGTCGGACCTCTACGGCGAGGGCGTGAAGTTCCACGGCCACGTCGTCGGCATGTCCGGCGGCACCGGCTCGGCCTTCG
>DATDCR010000316.1:0-14386 GCA_036524215.1 Burkholderiales bacterium | reverse complement strand
ATGCTGCAATGGCTGCTCGGGCCGATCGCGCGCGTCTGCGCCGTGACCAAGCGGCAGACGCAATGGACGAACGGCGCCGATCTCGACGACACCTGCGCCGCGCTCTTCGAGCTCGAGAGCGGCGCGACCGGCAGCCTGGCCTCGCACCTCGCCACCCGCACGACCGTCGACCTGCGCCTCTACGGCACCCTCGCGAGGCTCGAGGCGCGCGGCGATCCGCTCGCGGTCACGCGCTTCCCGGCCACCGTCACGCTTTTCCCGAGCCAGGGCAAGGACGAGACGTGGAATTTCGAGGGCGACGACAGCCTCGCGCAGCAGTTCCGCGCCTTTGCCGCCGCCTGCGCCGGCGAAGCGCCCTATCCGATCACGCCCGAAGAGGCGATCCGCAACGTGGCCGTGATGGAGGCGATCGCCGCCTCCGGCGGCGCCTGGCAGGAAATAAAGGGGTCAGAGCAATTTTCTTGTAACACCTAAGGCTGCGCACGAACGTGTTACAGGAAAATTGCTCTGACCCCTTTATTTCGCTTTAGCGATCGCCTGCCTGCCGTTGATTGCTTTCCATATCCGCGCGGGCGAGTAGGGAAAGTCCAGGTGGTGGATGCCGAGCGGCCGCAGCGCGTCGATGACGGCATTGGCGAGCGTCGGGATCGCCCCGGTGGTGCCCGCCTCGCCGGCGCCCTTCGCGCCGAGCAGGTTGGTCGGCGAAGGGATGCAGTGCTCGTAGAGCTTTGCCGCCTTGAGGAGATCCGGCCGCGGCATCGCGTAGTCCATGAACGAGCCGGTGAGAAGCTGGCCGTTGTCGTCGTACACGCAGTGCTCGACCAGCACCTGGCCGATGCCCTGGTAGATGCCGCCGAAGGTCTGGCCTTCGAGGAGCGCGTGGTTGATGACGCGCCCGCAGTCGTCGACGGCGACGTAATTGACGATGTCGATCACGCCGGTGTCCGGGTCGATCTCGACCTCGGCGACGTGCGCCCCGCCCGGAAATGAAAGTGGCGCCTTGATGCCTTCCAGGCTGTCGAGCTCGCTCGTGTAGCGGCGCGCGACTTCCTGGAACGTGATGCTCACGTCCGTGCCCTTTACGCGGTACTTGCCGGCGCTGAACTCCAGGTCGGCGGCCGAGACTTCCAGCGCCTTCGCCGCGAGGTCGATGCCCTTCTTCACCGCCGCGCGCGCGGTGGCCACAAGCGCGCTGCCGTGCGCCATCACCGAGCGCGAGCCGACCGTGCCGCCGCCCTCGAGCGCCGGGCCGCGCGGGTCGCTTGCGCGCAGCTCCACGGCACTTGCATCCATTCCAAATTCTTCAGCCACCAGCTCGGTGAAGACCGTCTCGTGGCCCTGCCCCGACGGTCCCGACAGCACGTAGAGCGACGGATTGCCCGACTCGCCGAACTTGATCGCCGCCTGCTCCTGCGGGTGCGAGCTGCCGCCGGAGGGCTCGACGAACACCGCGCAGCCGATGCCGCGCAGGCGGCCTTTCTTTTCCGAGTCCCGTTTGCGTGCCGGAAAGCCGTCCCAGTCGGAGAACTTCAGTGCATCGTCGAAGTAGCCGGCCGGGTCGCCGCTGTCGTAGGTGCTGCCGACGGGGGTCTTGTACGGAAACGCCTCCTTGGCGATGAAGTTGCGCCGGCGGATCTCCAGGCGGTCGATGCCCATCTCGCGCGCCGCTTCGTCGACCAGCCGCTCGACGAGGTAGGAAACGTTCGGCCGTCCGGCGCCGCGGTAGGCGGTGATCGGCGTCGTGTTCGTCAGCGCGAGGCGATGGCGTCCGTACAAGGCGGGGATGCGATACACGTTGATCGCATGCGTCGACGGATTCACCGTGTTGATGATCGGTCCGGCCTGCGAAAGATAGGCGCCGGAGTTGCAGATCCAGGACAGGCGCAGGCCGAGGAAGCGCCCGTCGCGGTCGAGCGCGAGCTCGCCGCCGAGCTCGGCCGCGCGGCCGTGATGGTCGCTGACGATGGTCTCGAAGCGCGAGCCGACCCACTTCACCGGCCGGCGCAGCGTCTTCGCCGCGTGCATCAGCGCGCAGTACTCGGGATAGGCCTGCGAGCGGATGCCGAAGCCGCCGCCCACGTCCTTCGCGTGCAGCCGGATGCGCTCCATCGGCGTGCCGGTGATGGCGGCGAAGTTGGGCAGCATCATCGACATGCCCTGCGAGCTCGCGTACACGTCGTAGCTGTCGCTTGCCGCGTCGTAGACCACCACGCAGGCCTTCGGCTCCATCGGGTTGCCGGATACGCGCGTGCTGTCGAGCGTGAGGCGGGTGACGTGGGCCGCGCCGGCGATGGCCTGCGCCGCCGCCGCCTCGTTGCCGTACTCGAAATCGTAGGCGACGTTGCCCGGCACCGAATCGTGCAGCTGCGGCGCCCCGCTTTCCAATGCTTTGGATCCTTCCACGACGACCGGCAGCTCGTCGTAATCGATCTCGATCGCCTCGGCGGCGTCCTGCGCGACGGCGGGCGAGCTGGCGACGACCAGCGCCACCTCCTGGCCGACATAGCGCACGCGGTCTCTGGCGAGCGTCGGGCGCTCGGGCACCTTGATCGCCACGCCGCCGCGGCCGGGCAGCTTCACCTGCGCCGGCGGCGTCTTGAAGTGCTTGACATCCTCCCCGGTGAAGACCGCGACCACGCCGGGCATGGTCTTCGCGTTTTCAACATCAACTTTTCTCACCAGCGCGTGCGCACGGTCCGACCGCAGGAACGCGCCGTAGAGCTGGCCGGGGAAATTCCAGTCCGCGGTGTAGCGGCCTTCGCCCTTCAGGAGCCGCGCATCTTCGCGCCGGCCGGTGAACTTTCCGCTCACGCTGGAAGCGGTGTCGACTGCCAGGCGACGAACTTCCAGCCTTGCGGCGTGCGAATCCAGGCGTCGAGGAAGCGCAGGCGCAGCGTCTTCGCCTGGCCGCCGACCTCGGCGCCGATCTCGGCGCGTCCGGTGACGAACGCCGTGTCGCCATAGATGCGCACCTTCTGCTCGCTGACGCTCGCCGTCTTGTATTTCACGCGTCCCGACTTCATCGACTCGAGCCACGCCGCCTTGTCGTCGACCAGGGCGTTCGAGTGCGTGTAGACGAGCTGGTCGTGCACGAGCTGTTCCAGCGCGCCGAAGTCCTGCTGCGTCATGGCGGCGACGCGCCGCTCTTCCAGGGCGAGGATGTCCTTCTCCGTCATTGCCAGATCTCCTTCGATGCGTTCACCACCAGCTCGAGCTTGCGCCACTGCTCGTCCACCGTGAGCTGGTTGCCGTGGTGCGTGCTCGAGAAGCCGCACTGCGGCGAAAGGCACAGGCGCTCGAGCGGGACGTATTTCGCCGCCTGATTCACCCTTCTTTTCAGCTCGTCCTTCGACTCGAGCGCCGGCGTCTTCGACGACACCAGGCCGAGCACGACGGTCTTGTCGCGCGGCACGAAGCGCAGCGGCTCGAAGCCGCCGGCGCGCTCGGTATCGAACTCCATGAAGAAGGCGTCGACGCCGCTCGAGAACATCGCCTCGGCGACCGGCTCGTAGCCGCCTTCGGCCACCCAGGCGCTCTTGAAGTTGCCGCGGCAGGTGTGCATCGCGATGGTCATGCCGGCCGGCTTGTCTTTAAGCGATTCCCTGATGGTCCTCGAGTACCTGCCGGGCAACGCGTCCGGGTCGTCGCCATTCTTGCGGCAGGCGTCGCGGATCTTCGGATCGCAGAGATAGGCGAACGCGACGTCGTCGAGCTGCAGATAGGTGCAACCCGCTTCGGCAAAGGCCCGGATGGCGGCGCGATAGGCTGCCGCTGCGTCCGCCCAGAACTCTTCCATGTCGTCATACGCGATGCCGGCGCGGCCCGCGCGAAGGTGGAGCATCGACGGCGACGGAATGGTGAATTTGGCTGTTTTCCTCGTCACGCTCTTGAGGAAGCGAAAGTCGTCGATCATGATCGGCTTCGTGTAGCGCAGCTTGCCGGTCACGGTCGGGACGGGTGGCTGCTCTTCGGTGCCGCCGAATTTCGGGCCGGGGTTCTCGCGCAGCTTCACGCCCTCGAGCTGCGAGAGGAAGTCGAGATGCCACCACTTGCGGCTCAGCTCGCCATCGGTGATGCCCTCGAGGCCGATCGCTTCCTGCTTCGCCACCACCTCGCGGATCGCGCGCTCCTTCTCCCGGTCGACATAAAGAGGCCGGAGCAGGCTGCCAACATGATCGGCGCGGAATGGCGGTCTCATTCGCGGGAGCGGCGATGCTAACATCCGCGCCCGATGAAGATTCTGTTCGCGAGCGAAACCGAGAAGCCGGAATTCTGGATTCCGCTGCTGCAGAAAGCGTTGCCGCAGGACCAGTTCGTCACCGCGCCGGAAAAGGACGTGGCGGTGGCGATCATCGCCACGCCGCCCGCCGGCATGCTCGCGCAATTGAAAGGCGTGAAGCTCATCCAGTCGTTGTGGATGGGCGTGGATCGCATGCTCACCGATCCGGGGCTGCCGAAGGGCGTGCCGATGGCGCGGCTCATCGACCCGGGCATGGTGGCCGCGATGTCCGAGATCGTGGTCGCCCATGTGCTCGACTGGCATCGCCATCTCTACCGCTATCGTGCGCAGCAGGCCGAGCGCCAGTGGCGCCGCCGCAAGCAGTACCTCGCCGCCGACCGCACGGTCGGCCTGCTGGGGCTCGGCGAGCTGGGCCGCGAGGCGGCGCGCAAGCTGCTGCCGTTCGGCTTCAACCTCGTCGGCTACAGCCGCCGGCCGAAGGACATCGCAGGCGTGCGGTCATTCACTGACCTCGCGCCGATGCTGCGCATCACCGACGCGCTCGTCTGCCTGCTGCCGCTCACGCCCGAGACGCGCGGCATCCTGAACGGGCGCAACCTCGGCCTGCTGAAGAAATACGGCTGCGTGATCAACCTGGCGCGCGGCGCGCACCTCGTCGCCTCCGACCTCGTTCGCGAGCTCGACGCCGGCCATCTCGCGCATGCCTATCTCGACGTCTTCGACACCGAGCCGCTGCCGCCGGGCGATCCGCTGTGGACGCATCCGGGCATCACCATCACGCCCCACTCCGCCGCGCTCACCGAGCCGCGCACCGCGATCCCGAAGATCGTCGAGAACGTCGAGCGCGTGCGCCGCGGCGAGACGCCGCATCACCTGGTCGACTTCGCCGCCGGCTACTGAATTCGGGGTCAGGGCACTAATTACCGAGCCCTAGAGCGGAGTTAGGGCTCCGTCCCCGAATTGAGTTAGTGCCCTGACCCCGAATTGTGTTGAGGAAGCTCAAGATGGCCGTCGCACCAGGCGCTAGCTTCGGAGCACCATGGTTGGCGACGCAATGCGGGCCGCGTATCTGCTCTGGGCAATGGTGCTATTTCCCTGCGCGGTCAATGCGCAGCTTGCGACGCAGAGCAGCACCGAGCGTGGCGTGACGGTAGTGGTCACGCCGGGAAGCCTGGAAAGCGACCTCAAGGTGTGGGAGTTCGCCGTCGCGCTCGATGCGCGCCGCGAGCCGCTGGTCGACGAACTGACCGAGAGCGCCGTGCTGGTCGACGACGAGGGCCACGCGTTCAAGCCGCTGCTGTGGCGCGGCTCGGCGCCCGGCGGCCGGCATCGCGCCGGCGTGCTGACATTCGAGTCGCTCGGCGAAGGCGCGCGGACGCTCGAGCTGCGCATCCGCCGGCCCGGCGAAGGCAAGCCACGCGTGTTCCGCTGGCAGCTGCTCGGCCCGATCCCGTAGGCGTGCCATGGCTGCAGGCCCCGGCGACTTCAAGTCGCTCCACGACGCATTCCGGCCGCGAGTGCTGCGCTACGTGACGCGCCTGGTCGGCGAAGCCGACGCGGAAGACGTGACGCAGGCCGTCATGCTGAAGGTGAGCGCGAGTCTGGCCGGCTTTCGCGGCGATGCGCAGCTCTCGACCTGGATCTATCGCATCGCGACGAATGCGGCCACGGACAGGCTGCGCGGCAAGCCGATGGCGACGGTGAGCGATGCCGAGCTCGAAGCGGCCGGCGGCGATGTTCCGCCCGCCGCGCAAACCGCATCGGTCGAGGCGTCGGCGATCCGCGAAGAGATGAGCGCCTGCATCGCCGAGTTCGTCACGCGGCTGCCGGAGAATTACCGGGCGGCGATGATCCTGAGCGAGCTCGAAGGCTTCGGCAACGGCGAGATCGCCGAGATCCTCGGCCTCAGCCTCGAAACGGTGAAGATTCGGCTGCATCGCGCGCGCGAAAAGCTGCGCAAGGAGCTTGCGGCCGGCTGCAACTTCTACCGCGACGAGTGCAACGAGCTCGCCTGCGACCGCAAGCCCGTCGCCGCCGTCACTTTCCGCCCGCGCCGCTAGGCCCGGGTTGCCGGCTTGGTCGCCCGGATGAACGCGCTCATGAACTTGCCGTCGACTTGTGCGCTGATCGCCTTCGCGTCCAATCCCTTTTCCTGCAGGAATTCCTGCGCGTCCTCAGCCCGGTAGACACGCGTCGGCTCGATGTCGACGCCTTCGAACCCGGCTGCGGCGAGCTTCGCGCGGTATTCGCCCTCGTCGAGCGCCCCCGCGATGCAGCCGACCCAGAGCAGCATGCTCTTGCGGACCTCTTCGGGCACCGCCCCCTTCGTGACGACGTCCGACACGGCGAAACGGCCGCCGGGCTTCAGCACGCGGAAAGCTTCCCGCAGGACGCGATCCTTGTCGGCCGAGAGATTGATCACACAGTTGGAGATGATGACGTCGACGCAGTTCGCCGGCAGCGGGATGTTCTCGATCTCGCCTTTCAGGAACTCGACGTTCTGCGCGCCGGCCTTGCGCTTGTTCTCCTGCGCGAGCGCGAGCATCTCGTCGGTCATGTCGAGCCCGTAGGCCTTGCCGGCCGGCCCGACGCGCTTCGCCGAAAGCAGCACGTCGATGCCGCCGCCGGAGCCGAGGTCGAGCACGACCTCGCCGGGCTTCAGCTCGGCGAGCGCGGTCGGATTGCCGCAGCCGAGCGAAGCGAGGACCGCCGCCTCGGGCAGCTCGCCCGTCTGCGCGGCGTCGTACAGGTTGCTGGTGATCGGATCGCAGCATTGGCTTTGCGCGCGCGCGCCGCCGCAGCAGGAGCTCTTCCCCGCCGTGACGCTCAGCGCCGCATGCGCGTAGCGTTCCTTGACGACCTCTTTGATGTCTGCCTTTTCCATGGTTTCTCCTATCTAGAGTTCAGGCGCGCGCGTACCAGTCCTGCGTCGCGTTGACGATGCTTACCACCGACAGCATCACGGGAACCTCGACCAGGACACCCACCACCGTGGCGAGCGCCGCCCCCGAGTCGAAGCCAAACAGGGTGATCGCCGTGGCGACGGCGAGCTCGAAGAAGTTGCTGGCGCCGATGAGCGCGGAGGGACCGGCGACCTCATGCGCCACGCGCAGCCGGCGGTTGAGCCAGTAGGCGAGCGCGGAATTGAAATAGACCTGGATGAGGATCGGGATGGCGATGAGCGCGATGATCAGCGGTTGCGTCAGGATCTGCCGCCCCTGGAACGCGAACAGCAGGACGATCGTCGCGAGCAGCGCCAGGATCGAATAAGGCTGCAGGCGCCGCAGCACGTTCTGCAGGCGCGCTTCGCCGCCGCGCAATGCCAAGGCTCGCGCTGCCTGCGCGGCGACGACCGGCACCACGATATAGAGCACGACCGAAGTGAGGAGCGTGTCCCAGGGCACGGCGATCGCCGACAGGCCGAGCAGCAGGCCGACGATGGGTGCGAAGGCGAAGATCATGATGGTGTCGTTCAGCGCTACCTGGCTCAGCGTGAAGTACGCGTCGCCCCTGGTGAGCTGGCTCCAGACGAAGACCATCGCCGTGCACGGCGCCGCCGCAAGCAGGATCAGCCCGGCGACATAGCTGTCGAGCTGCGCGGCCGGCAGCCACGGCGCAAAGAGGTGACGGATGAAGAGCCATGCGAGCAGCGCCATCGAGAAGGGCTTGACTGCCCAGTTCACGGCCACCGTCACCGCCATGCCGCGCCAATGACGCCGGACTTCGTGCAGCGCGCGGAAATCGATCTTCATCAGCATCGGGATGATCATCACCCAGATGAGCAGGCCGACCGGGACGTTGACGCGCGCGATCTCGAGGCGGCCGAGCGCCTCGAACGGCGCGGGGACCAGCTGGCCGAGCGCGATGCCGGCCACGATGCACAGGAACACCCACAGCGTGAGCCAGCGCTCGAAGAAGCTCATCGCCGGGGCCGCGGCGTGCGACTCGATGAAGCGGGCGATGCGGCTGGACAGCACATCGAACGCTTCGCGAAACGCCTTGCGCTTTTCCTCGTCGGTCCCTGCTACCGCGGCGGGGTCCGCTACGCCCCAATGCGCCGTGGCCGGATGCCCGGGCCAGGCGGGACAGGCCTCCGCGGCGGCGCTGTCGCACACCGTGAACACGAAATCCATCCTCGGCGCATCCGGCCTGGCGAACTCCTCCCAGCTCTTCGAGCGCAGGCCGGCGGTGCTGATGCCGTTTCTCTCCAGCAGCTCGAGCGCGAAGGGATTGACCTTGCCGGTCGGATGGCTGCCGGCACTGAAGGCGCGGAAACGCCCGCGCCCGACCGAATTGAGGAACGCTTCCGCGAGCACGGAGCGCGCCGAATTCCCGGTGCAGAGGAAAAGGACGTTCACGTCTTGCGGGACCTGCCCGCCGGCGCGCAGGCCTTGCCGCCGCAGCAGTTCTCGGTGAGATAGGCGACCAGGCCGTTCATGCTCCGGAAGTCGGCGCAGTAGATGACGAAGCGGCCTTCCTGCCGGCTTCTTGCGAGGCCCGCGCGCGAGAGTCCGGCGAGGTGGAAGGAAAGCGTGGCCGGCGGCAGGCCGAGCTTCTCGCCGATGGTCCCTGCAGCGAGGCCCTGCGGTCCCGCCTCGACGAGCAGGCGATAGATCTTCAGACGGCTTTCCTGCGCCAGCGCGCCGAGCGCCTCGATCGCCTGCTTCGCTTCCATATTTCCAATAATATGGAAACGTTTGGCAAAGCGCAAGCGCTGCGCCTAGACGGCCGGCTCCTCCGAAAGCAGCCACTTCAGGCCTTCCTGTTCATCCCGCAGGGCGCGGCAGGCGACGCCCTGCTGGCGGCCGAGCAAGGCGATGTAGTCCTGCGAGGCCTGCAGCTCCTTCGAGTCGGAGACGTGCGCGACGCGAAGGCCCGGCACCATTGCCGCCGCGCTCTTGAAGATCTGCTCGAGCTGGTAGCGGCCGACGGTGAAGATCGGCTGCGAATCGCGGATCAGGACCAGCACGCGGCGCATTTTCGTCTCGCGCAGCTTCGCGAAGATGGCGTCGACGAACTGCTTCGTCTCCTCGACCGTCTTGCGGTCGAAGACCTCGCAGCGGATGTGGGAATCCTCGACGCTTACGCTATATCGCACTCATTTCTCCGCTGCGCAATTCTGACGAAACGGCATGACCTGTCCATCGTGATGCGACATAGCGAGACAGCAGCGGATAATTGCGCGTGACCCCGAGCTGGTACGAGCGCTACGTCCTGCCTTACCTGATCGATCTGGCGTGCGGCATGAAGCCGATCCGCATGCAGCGGGAAAAAATCGTGCCGCTCGCGCGAGGACGCGTGCTCGAGATCGGCATCGGCACCGGCCTCAACCTGCCGTACTACGACAAGGCGCGCGTCGAGCGCGTGGTCGGACTCGATCCGGCCGTGGACATGCACCGGCTGGCGCGCAAACGAATGCTCAAAGCCGGCCTCACGGTGGAGCTCGTCGCACTGGCGGCGGAAGAGATTCCCTTCGATAGCGCCAGCTTCGACAGCGTGGTCTGCACCTACACGTTGTGCAGCATTCCGGAGCCGATCGCGGCGCTGAAGGAAATGCGGCGCGTGCTGAAGCCCGGCGCGCCGCTCCTTTTTTGCGAGCATGGCCTCGCGCCCGATGTATCGGTGCAACGCTGGCAGCGGCGCCTCAATCCCCTATGGGCGAGGATCGGCGGCGGCTGCCAGCTCACGCGCGATGTGCCCGCGCTCCTGCAGGCGGCCGGCCTGCGATCGCCGGACCTGCAGACCATGTACCTGCCCGGTCCGCGCCCTCTCACGTACAACTACTGGGGCACGGCGACCGGCTAGACCTTCGCCTAGAAGGTATGCGTGTACTGGATGGCTAGGATGTCGACCGAGTTCTTGTAGGTTCCCGTAAGCCGTCCGAAGCCCGCCGTGCTGCCCGCGTTCTGGTCGATGCGCGCGTCCTTCATGAAAAGGTGAGCGAATCCGATGTCGATCGTGTCGGCGCTGCCGACGCGATACTGGCTGCCGAGCGATAGCCAGGTGCGGTCCGAGTCCGGCAGGCGCGGCGTGCGATCCTGGTCGTTCACCGGCGTGCGGTCGTGCGCGATGCCCGCCTTGACGGTGACGCGATCGCTCCAGCGATAGTTCGTGCCGAGGCCGATGCGCCAGGTGTTCTTGAAGTTCTCCGGCGTCGTCTCCAGCGTCGCGCCGTTGCTTCGCATGAATTGCAGCTGCTTGATCTTGGCCCAGCCGGTCCAGGTCGCGTCGGCGAGGAGCTGCCACTTCGGCGCCACCTGCTGCGCGAGAGCGAACGACAGGATGTCCGGCATCTTGATGTCGAGAAAGACATCGCCGTTGGCGAAGGCGGCGCCGAGCGCTCCGGGCGGCGTGTTGTCGAAATTGATCTTGCCGCTCACCCGATAGTCGATGCTCGAGCGATAAGAGACGCCGAGACGCGTAGCCGGCGTGGGGGTGAAGAGGACGCCGAGGTTGTAGCCCCAGGTCGCATCGTCGCCCTTGATCGTCACCTTGCCCTCGGCATTCGCCGCCGGAATGGCGGCCGCGGCGGCCGGATTGCTTGCCGCGACGGCGGCCACGTAGTTCACCGCCTTGCTGAGCTCGGCCTTGATGGTCTGGTAGTTGATGCCGAAGCCGATCGAGACCGCGTCGCTCGCGCGCCAGGCGAGGCTCGGATTGACGTTGATCGTGCGCAGGTCCGACTTGATGGCCTGAAAGCGCCCCATCCACGTCGGGTCGTATTCGGTCCTCAGGCCGAAGGGCGTGTTCACGCCGATGCCGAAGCGCCAGGTCGGGCTCAGGCTGGTGGCGAAGTAGCCGTGCGGCACGAGGATCCAGTCGCCCGCGTCGCCGCCCGTGCCGCCGAGCGGCCTTTGCGCGGTCGGGATCGGGATGCCGGTGCCGGAGGCGACCGAGCCCGAATCGCTGAACTTGGCGGAGGGCCGGATGGCGTCCACGCCGGCGGCGAACTGGCCGCCCTTCAGCATCGTCAGGCCCGCCGGGTTGAAGAACACGGTGCTCGCGTCTTCCGCGACCGCGGCAGCGCCTGCATAGGCATTCCCCAGGCCGCTCGCGTTTTGCTCCATCAGAGAGAACGCCGAGCCGAACGCCGGACCGGAAGCGGCGCACGCGGCGCCGGCCAATAGGGACAGACAGAGTGGCTTCTTCACTTTTTCTCCTCTTATCGGTTTCCCCTCCCGGGCAGCGAGATGATAGTCCCGCCGGTCTCTTGATGGCAGCGAAGGCGAATTAAGGAAGTCTTAAGCGGAGCCGTACTGCTCGCGCAGCGCGCGCTCGACGAGCGAGCGCAACTGCTCGAAGCCGAAGCTGGGCATCGGCCGTCCATTGACGAAGAACTCCGGTGTCTGCGTCACGTTGAGGGCGACGGCGTCCTCGAGATCCTGCTGGATCACCCGGTCGATCTCCGCGGACTGCATGTCCTGCTTGACCCGGTCGATCTGCAGGCCGACGCCCTGGATCGCACTCCACGCGAGATCGAGCCGCGCCGTGTGGTTCACCACCCACGTGCGCTGGGAACCGAGCAGCGCTTCAAGGGTTTCCCAGAACTTGCCCTGCTTCCTCGCCGCCTCGAGCAGGCGCACGACTTCCTTCGAGCCGGAATGAAACGGCGCGTAACGGATGGAAACCCGCACCCGGCCCGGATTCGCCTTCATGAATTCGTTGACGAAGGGATAGAAGCGGCTGCAGGTCTCGCATGCCGGATCGAGGAATTCGACGATGTGCACCTTGGCGCTGGTCTCCCCCTTGGTCGGGGAGTGGAAGCGCACGAGCGCGGCCGCACTCGCCGCGGGCGCTTTCGTCGCAGCGGCCGGCTCGTCGACCGGGCGCGCGTAATAGGCCGCCGTGCCGACCAGGAGGGCGGCAAACAGCGCCACCCCCGAGAGGACGAGCACCGTCTTCTTTCGGCCGGACGAGCCCTCGATGCGCGGTGGCGGCGCCTCGGGCTGCCGGCGCTGCCGAGTCTTTTTTTTCGACATTGGTCGGCTCAGGAAACGGGTTTCAGCGAAGTGATGACGTATTCCTTGCCGCGCTGCTGGAACTCGAACTGCACTTCCTTGCCGGGCTTGGCCTGCTCGAGGATCTGCTTGTCCGCCTTGAAAGCCATCGTCATGCCGGGCCACTTGAGGCTCGCGACCGGACCGTGGGCGATGGTGACGGTCCCCTTCGATGCATTGACCGACTTGACGGTCCCCTTCGCCTGGTGAGCCTGCGCGCCTGCCTTCTGGCTCGGCTGCGCGCTCGCGCCGTGGCCGCCCATGTCCATGCCCTTCATGTGGTCGGACTGCGCATAGGCGGCCGGTGCTGCGGCGAGAAGGGCGATGGAACAAACGTGGATCAACTTCATGAGACCTCCGTGGTTAAGTGAATTGCTGCACGTCATGCACTTCGAATGGCTCATCAGTGCTCGTGTTGCGTTTCGGTTTCCGGTACGTCCGCGTCGCCCGCGGAGGCGATGCGCCGCCACGTGCCGCCGCCGTCGCGGGTTAGGTAGACGTCGAGCTTGCGGGTCGCAAAGGCTATCGAGCGCTCGTCCGTCGGGCTGTGCGCGAGGCAGGTGACGTAATCGTGCGCAAGCGCCGGCAGGCGCATGCGCCGGCGCTCGCCCTTGTCGAGGCGCCGCTCGATGACGTCGTTCGACAGGGCACGCGCATAGAGCACGCGCGAGCCGTCGTGGTCGAAGGTAAGCGCGGTCACCGGTTCACTGCCATCGAGGCGGTTGAACGTTTCGCCGCCGTCGCGTGAAAGATAGAGCCCGAACCCCGTACCGAGCGCGACGATGCTCGCGTGCATCGGATGCGCGCCGAGCGCGTGGATCTCGCCTGCCACGCGCTGCGCCTTCGCCGCGCGCCAGGTCTTTCCTTCGTCGAGGGTGGCGGCGAGGCCGCCCCGTTTGAGCGCGTACAGGGCGCCGGACCGGTATCCCGCTGCGATGAGTCGAACCTCCTCGCCCCGCAGCGCAATCGTGTGCCAGGTACGGCCGCCGTCGACGCTGCGCATGAGTCCGGCGCCCGGGCCACTCGCGTAGATCGCGCGTTCTGCGACTGCAAAGCCCGAAAAGCCCTGCTCAGGTCCCGGTGCTTCCCGCCAAGCACTGTCCTCGTAGGCGGCCAGCCCGTCATGGCTCGGCGCGAAAAGGATCTTTCCATCGCTGGAAAAAGCGAGGCCGTGGCCATGCTCGTGGAAGAGCAACGGCCCGGCCGCGCGTACGCCCGGCACGACGGCAACGAAAGACGAGGCGACGGCCACGCGGCAAAAATGTCTGCGGTTCATTCGGCCCTCCTCTGCTCCGGCAGCGGAGCATTGGCGATCAGCATGGCGTGCAGCGGGTCCTTCGGATCGAGGTGGGGAAGCGGCGGCGGAGTGACCGCTGGCGGCGTCATGCGACAGCCGTGGTTGCAGTGCAGCCGCCAATGCTTCTGCAGCACCAGGCGGCAATACAGGTAATCCATGGTGGAAGGCGCCGCGCCGACGGCGAGCGCAAGCAGCCGGCAATCGCAGAGATCGCCGTGCTCGAGGTTGCGCCAGCCGGCCAGCGCTTCATCCATCACGCACCTCCCGCGCCTTCACCAGCGCGTAGATCGCCGGGATCACGATGAGCGTAAGGATCGTGGAGGAGACCATGCCGCCGACCATCGGCGCGGCGATGCGCCGCATCACCTCGGAGCCGGTGCCGGTGCTCCACATGATCGGCGCGAGGCCGGCCATGATGGCGAAGACGGTCATCATCTTCGGTCGCACGCGATCGACCGCGCCCTCCATGATGGCGGCGTGCAGCTCGCGCACGCTCGGCTTGCGCCGCTCGGCCGCGCAGCGCGCGCGCATCTCGTTCCACGCGGTTTCCAGGTAGATCAGCATCACCACGCCGGTCTCGGCGGCGACGCCGGCGAGCGCGATGAATCCGACGGCGACGGCTACGCTGAGGTTGTAGCCGAGCGCGTACATCAGCCACACGCCGCCCACCAGCGAGAACGGCACCGCCGCCATCACGATCAGCGACTCGGTGGCGCGCTTGAAGTTGAGGTAGAGCAGCACGAAGATGATGAGGATCGTGAGCGGCACCACGACCTTCAGCCTCTCCTTTGCCCGCTCCATGTACTCGAACTGGCCGCTCCAGGTGGCGAAGTAGCCGGGCGGGAACTTGAC
>DATDCR010000315.1:0-3994 GCA_036524215.1 Burkholderiales bacterium | reverse complement strand
CGAATTTTCTTGGTTCTCGCTCTTGGGGGTCTGACCCCGAATTTATGAAATCTGACCCCGAATTTAGTGATAGCGTGCGCGCCATGAGACATACCTCGAAGAACCTCCGCAACCGCCGCCGCAAGCAGCAGATCGGGAAGAAGCTCCGTCGCGAGCAGAAGCAGGCCAAGAAAGCCGGCAAGAAGGCGGCCGCCGCCGCCCGCTAGGGGTCAGACCCTGGGGTCAGACCCCGAATCTTCTTGGTTCTGTTTTGCGGGGCTCGGGTCGATGGGGTCAGAGCCCGAATTTTCTTGGTTTGGCTTCTCGGGGCTCTGACCCCGAATTTGCGCTTACGAGCGCCGCCAGCTCCGCCCCCTGCACGAGCTTGATGTTCCTCTCCCGGGCGAACGTGCGGGCCTGCTCGGTGACCTCGCCGCTCGCGACGTAGACCGCCTCGTGCGCCTCGCGCTTCTTCCGCTCCGCATCCAGCTCGCGCAGCGGCTCGATGCCGGTGCGCGTCGCCTTCCAGCGCTTGCACGCGACGAGCGTCTTCTTCCATCCCTGCACCAGCTCGAAGTCCGCCGCGCCGGTGCCGAGGCGCTCCACCTCGTAGCCCTGCCGGCCGTAGGCCTGGTCGAGGGCGTTGGCGAGCTCGTCCCACGACATCGCGCGCACGCGCTCGAGGCGCTTCGCGATCGTCGCCGCGCTCGGCGCGCTGAGCTGCTTCCAGCCGACATAGACCGCGATGACGATGAACGGCAGCGCCGCGAACACCGCGTAGATCTCGGGCACGAAGAGGCGCACGAGCGCGATGATCGCGATCGCCGCGAGCGCGCTCACCCACCACGCGGAGCGCAGCAGGACCGCGAAGAGGGAGTTCTCGTTTAGCTTCAGCTAGGCGGAGCCCGGCTCGCCGTCCTGGAGGTGCCGCTGCCAGGCCTGCACCTGCTTGCGCGCCGCCTCCAGCGTGATGCGGTAGACGTCCTGGATGTGCTCGACGAGCTCCTGCCGGCGCCCGCCGATGATGTCGAGCTCGTCGATGGTGATCTTCGCCCAGCGCTGCCTGGCGAGCTGCTCGTAGTACGCCCAGTGCTTCTCGATGCGGTCCCAGTTCATGGAAGCTCCCTTCGCATTCCAGTCTACGCCCGCGCCGGCCTGTTGTTCTTCCCTTTGCGCAACACCTTGGGCGTTCAGTAACTTCTCATGGCCTCGAGGAGCTTGGCCGACTTAGGCTGCATACAAGAGCCGGCGGCTCTTGTTGAGCGAACGGAGGAAATGCGGATTCTGTGGCGCATCGGCCATGACCACGTCGACCGCGCGGCCGAAGAGCGCTTCGAGCGATTCCTTCAGTCCGAAATACTGCTCGAACGGCGTCATTCCCGGCGCCTCGCCAAGCTCGACGAGGACATCGAGATCGCTTCGCGCGGGATCGAAAGCTCCGGCGGCGGCCGAGCCGAAGAGCTCGAGCCGGCGCACGGCGAACCTGGCGCAAAGGCGCGCAATGTCCTCGCGCCGTGCGTCGATTTCCGCTGCGATCGGTTCGATGTTTGCTGCCATGCCGCCCGGATTCTACCGCCGGGCGTCCGGACGCCTTACGTCGCGCCGCCCTCCGGCTCGCGCTGCTGGCCCTGCCAGGACTCGAGCTGCATCTGCGCCGCGCCGGCCGAGAGGCGGTAGACGTCGGCGATGCGCCCGGCGAGCGCTTCGCGCCGGCCGGCGATGCGGTCGAGGTCGTCGACCGTGATCTGTGCCCAGCGCTGCCGGGCGAGCAGCTTGTAATGCGCCCAGTTCGCCTCGATGCGGCTCCAGTCCACGGACTTCCTTTCGGTTGACGCCTGCGCGCGCGAGATGGCGCAGGACCATTATGGGCGCTTGCGTGATGGTCCGACCGGCTTTCGCGTAGTCCGGATGCCTGGGGTCAGAGCCCGAATTTTCCTGGTTTGGCTTCTCGGGGCTCTGACCCCGAATTTCGTGACCCCGACTTTCGAATTAGTGCCCTGACCCCGAATTATTCGCTGCCGTTATCATGTGCGCCAAACCAGGGGAGGACAGCATGAGGACCATCCTTGCTCTTGCGCTCGGGCTCTTCTTGGCCGCCAGCGCCTTCGCCAATCCTGCGCTGCACGGCACGTGGTCCGCAGCCGACGTGGAAGGCAAGCCGCTCCTCGTCGAGTTCGCCGCCGGCGGCACCGGCCAGGCCAACGGCCAGCCGATCCGCTGGTCGACCCTGGGCGGCGCGCTCTTCATCCAGCAGAACGGGCAGACCGCAAGCTACGGCTTCAAGGTCCAGGGCGACAAGCTCCTCGTCTACCCGCAGGGCCAGATGCAGCCTACGGTCCTCAGCAAAGGCAGCGCCGCCTACGACGCCGCCATGAAGGCGCAGCCGAAAACGGCCTCCCCCGCTCAGAGCGCTTCCCCCGCGAAGGCGGGGGCCCAGTCATCCGGCCAGGAGCTCGTCGGCAAATGGTGCGACATGGGCGGGATGTCGACGTACCAGGGAAGCTCGTCGCGCATGGCGTGCATCGAGCTCAGAGCCGACGGCACCTACACCTACAACGCCGAGTCGAGCCGCAGCGTCAACACGAGCACCGTATATGGCGGCACCGCCTCCCAGTCGAGCGACGCCGGCCGGTGGACCTACAACGGCAGCCAGCTCATCGCCCAGTCGCGCAGCGGCCAGACCACCACCTACAACCTCGAGAAGCGCAACCATCCGAAGAACAAGCGCGACCCGATGATCTGCCTGAACGGGAGCTGCTTCGTCACGTACTACAACAAGCCCGCCTGGTAGCCGTCGGTCCCTTGGCGCACATAGCGCGCCGATCTTTATTCGGCGCTGCCGCGGCACGGCGGCGGCAAAGGCGTAGGGTGTCGCATGACCTTCCATGCCGACGTCGACGCGCTCAAGCAGCGCATCCTGAAGGCCGAGGCCGAGCGCGAGGCCTGGCGCATCTCCGGCCGGCAGGAGAACTACCTCGCGGCCTGCTCGACGGTCGACGCGCTCGATGCGCAGCTCGCGGCGCTCCAGCGTGACCAGCGCCGCGACGCCGCGCAAAGCCGCGGTGCCGCTCCCTCCGTAGCGCGTTCCGGCCAACCTTCGGCGACCCCCGAGCAGCTGATGGCGAAGCTGCACATCGACTTCAACGGCCGCAGCTATCAATACCGCAGCTACCGCTACGACCGCCTCGCGGACGCGGTGAACTACGCGCGGCTGGACCGCGCGCTGCCGTTCTCCGACCTGCCGGCCGTCGCCGCTCGCAGCGACCCGACCGCGCAGCCGAGCGACATCGAGCGCGAGCTCATGCGGCGCAACGCGATCACCTTCGAGGACGGCGTCTTTCGCTGGCGCGGCTACCGGTACGACCGGCTCGCCGACGCGATCGCCTACGCCAGCCTCGCGCCGCCGAAAAACCCGTCGCGCTCGTGATCGCAGCGCTGATCCGCCGCGCCACGCGCTCGCGCGGCGAGCCTGGACAGGCCGCGCACCTCGCGCGCCTCAACACCGAAGCCTGGAATCGCGAGCTCCTCAAGCACATGGAGTGGCGGTGCCTGGAAGAGCTGTGCGCGTCCTACTTCCAGGCGCTGGGCTTCACCACCGGCCCTTCGTACCCGCGCGGCGACGGCAGCGTCGACCTCTGCCTTTACGCCGCGGGCGCCGACAGCGCTTCGGTCGTCGTGCAAAGCAAGGCCTGGGACCCCTACCCGATCGGCATGAAGGCGCTGCACGAGCTGCGCGCCTCGATGAGCGCCGCCGGCGTGCGCGAAGGCGTGATGATCGCCGCAGGCCGCTTCACGCCCGAGGCCGCGCGCTCCGCGGCGAAGGAAGACATCGCCCTCATCGACGGCGCCGGGCTGATCGAGAAATTCGCCGCCCTGCCGCCGGAGAAGGCGGCTGCGCTCCTCAAGTCCGCCACCAAGGGCGATTTCCTCACGCCGACCTGCCCGCGCTGCTCGATCAAGATGACCGCCCGCAAGAGCACCGGCGCGGGCCGCATGTTCTGGGGCTGCCAGAACT
>DATDCR010000314.1:0-7974 GCA_036524215.1 Burkholderiales bacterium | reverse complement strand
GTTCGGCATCAACCTGAACGAAGCGATGCCGTTCTACTACTTCGTCCTCGTCATCGGCGTGGTGGCCATCTGGATGATGGCGCGGTTTGTCGCCTCGCCCTTCGGCGCGACGCTGAAGGGCACGCGCGACCAAGCGCGGCGCATGAGCGCGCTCGGCTACGACGTGTGGCTCATCCGTTGGATCACGTTCATCTACGCCGGCTTCTGGGGCGCGGTGTCCGGGCTGATGTTCGTCTACTACCACAAGTACATCCACCCGGTTTCGCTCTCGCTCGCCAACTCCGCCGAGGGCCTGCTCGCCGTCATCGCCGGCGGCTCCGGCACGCTGGCCGGCCCGCTCGTCGGCGCCGCCATCGTGCTTCTCCTGAAGAACTGGGCCTCGGCCTACATCGAGCGCTGGAACATGCTGCTCGGCTTCGTTTTCGTATTCATCGTGGTGTTCATGCCGGAAGGCGTGGTTCCCGGAGTGAAGAGGCTGTGGCGGCGCTTCGTATCCAAAACCTGAGGAAGTCCTTCGGCGGCCTGCCGGCCATCGCCGGCGTGTCGATGGAAGTCGCGCCCGGCGAGCGCCGTCTCATCATCGGTCCGAACGGCGCGGGCAAGACGACCTTCTTCAATCTCCTCACCGGAGACCTGAAGCGCGACACCGGCAGCATCGAGCTCTTCGGCGAAGAGGTCGGACGCCTGGCGACGCACCAGCGGGTGCACCGCGGCCTCGCGCGCACCTACCAGATCATCACCCTCTTCCCGAAGGACACGCTCGAGCACAACGTCGCGCTCTCGCTCCTCGGGCTTTCGGGCACGCGCTGGAGCATGTTCGGCCGCGTCCCCGAAACGTTTTACCTGGAAGCCCGCAAAGTGCTGGCGCGGGTCGGGCTGGAAAACGCGGCCTCGCGACCGGTAGCCGAGGTGGCGTACGGCGAGAAGCGCCGCGTCGAGATCGCGATGGCGCTCGCGCAGAAGCCTCGCGTGCTGCTGCTGGACGAGCCGCTCGCGGGCCTCTCGCGCGAGGAGCGGGCGCAGGTGAAGACGCTGGTGGCTGCAATCCCGCGCGACACCACCGTGGTGATGATCGAGCATGACATGGATACGGCGCTCGACCTCGCCGATCGCATCACGGTTCTTCATTACGGCAGCGTGATCGTCGAAGGCACGCGCGCCGAGGTGGTGGCCGATCCGAAGACGCGCGAGGTCTACCTTGGCCACTGAAGCCCTCGCCCTCGAGGGCGTCGACGCGCTCTACGGCGACAGCCACGTGCTGCATTCGGTCTCGTTCAGCCTCGGCGAGGGCAGGGTGCTCGCGCTGCTCGGGCGCAATGGCGCGGGCAAGACGACGTGCATGAACACCGCGATCGGCTTCCTGCCGGCACGCAAAGGGGTCGTGCGGCTTTTCGGCGAACCCGTCCATCGCTTCGCCCCCGACGTGATTTCCCGGCGCGGCATCGGTCTCGTGCCACAGGGCCGGCGCGTGTTCGCGCGCCTCACCGTGCGCGAGAACCTGGTCGTCGCCCATCAGAAGCGAGCCAACGGCACCTGGACGCTCGAGCGCGTATTTGATTTGTTCCCCAGGCTAAGAGAGAGACAGGCTCA
The DNA here is from genome assembly GCA_036524215.1 of Burkholderiales bacterium. GTDB lineage: Bacteria > Pseudomonadota > Gammaproteobacteria > Burkholderiales > SG8-39 > SCGC-AG-212-J23. The sequence continues at coordinate 6,384 of DATDCR010000314.1, read as the reverse complement.
GGACGCGGGCTCGCTCTCCGGCGGCGAGCAGCAGATGCTCGCCATCGCCCGCGGCCTGATGGGCAATCCGCGCGTGCTCCTGCTGGACGAGCCTTCCGAGGGCCTCGCGCCGATGATCGTGGCGGAGGTCGGCCGCACCATCGCGCGCCTGAAGGCCGAGGGCCAGTCCATCGTGCTCGTCGAGCAGAACATCAAGCTCGCCTTCGAGCTCGCCGACGAAGTGGTGATCCTGAATACCGGACGCGTCGCCTTCGCCGGCCCGGTCGCCGACGTGCGCGACAACGAATCGCTGATTACTCAACACCTGGGAGTGTTCTAGCCATGATGTATAGCTGTGCCCCCGCAGGACGCGGCTCGTCCGCAGTCGTGAAGAAGAAAGGCAAGTCGCTGCGGGTCGACATTCATTGCCACTACCTCAACGCCGAGGTCGCGACGAAGGTCGGCAAGCCGCCGCCGGACGCGGATTACCTCTTCAAGTTCTCCAACGAGCAGACGCGCGCGGTGAATATGAAGCAGGTGCAGGAACGCGGGCCCAAGCTCACCGACATCCAGGTGCGGCTGAAGGAGATGGACCGCATGGGGATCGACATCCAGGCGGTCTGCCCGGCGCCGCACCAGACCTACTACTGGACCGACCCCGGCATGGGGCAGGAGCTCGCGCGCGCGGTGAACGAGCGGCTCGCCGCGATTGCGGCGCAGCACCCGGACCGCTTCGTGCCGATGGGCACCGTGCCGCTGCAGGACGTTTCGCTCGCGGTGTCGGAGCTCGAGCACTGCGTGAAGAAGCTCGGCATGCGCGGCGTCGAGATCAACCCCAGCGTGCGCGGCATGGACCTCACGGACACGAAGCTCAACCTGGAAGCTTTCTTCGCCAAGGCGGCGGAGCTGGACATCGTCATCTTCATGCACCCGATCGGCTTCACCCATGGCGAGCGGCTGTCGGACCATTACTTCAACAATGTGATCGGCAACCCGCTGGAGACGACGGTGGCGGCGAGCCATCTCATCTTCGACGGCGTGATGGAGCGCCATCCGAAGCTGAAGATCGTGCTGCCGCATGCCGGCGGCTACCTCGCGCACTACTGGGCGCGCATGGACCACGCGTACAAGGCGCGCCCGGATTGCCGCGGCGGGATGAAGAAGAAGCCGTCGAGCTACCTGGAGAAGTTCTACTTCGACACCATCACCTTCGACCGCGGCATGCTCGCGCACCTCATCGAGCGCTTCGGCGCGGACCACGTGGTGCTCGGAACTGATTATCCCTACGACATGGGAATGGAGCACCCGGTCGAGTTCATCGACGGCGTGAAGCTCTCGGCGGCGGACAAGGCGGCCATCATGGGCGGCAACGCCGCCCGGCTTTTGAAGATTGGCTACAATAGCCCCACAAGGAGGAGGTCATGAAATTTTCCAGACGCAATTGGATCGCCGCTGCATTGGCGGCGATCGGGGTTGCCGCGATCCCCGCTGCGGCAATCGCGCAGCAGGGTCCGGTCAAGATCGGCATCGGCATCTCGCAGACCGGCACGCTCGGCGGCGGCGGCAAGGCGGCGCTGCTCGGGCTGCAGATGTGGGTCGAGGACGTGAACAAGAAAGGCGGCCTGCTCGGGCGCAAGGTGGAGCTGATCGCCTACGACGACCAGTCGAATCCGGCCACCACGCCGGGCATCTACACCAAGCTGCTCGACGTCGACAAGGTCGATCTGCTCGTCGCGCCCTACGGCACCGTGCCGACCGCGCCGATCATGCCGCTCGTCAAGCAGCGCGGCCTGCTGCTGATGGGCAACTTCTCGTTCCAGGTGAACCACACGGTGAAGCACGACATGTGGTTCAACAACGCGCCCTGGGGCGACGCGACGAGCTGGACCGAAGGCTTCCTGCAGGTCGGCCAGAAGGCCGGCGCGAAGTCGATCGCCTTCATCGCGGCGGACCAGGAGTTCGCGCAGAACCTGGCGAACGGCGCCAAGGCGGTGGCGAAGAAGAGCGGCCTGAAGACGGTCTACGAGCAGAACTATCCGCCGTCGACGGTCGACTTCTCGTCGATGATCCGCGCGGTGCGCAATGCCAAGCCCGACATGGTGTTCATCTGCTCGTATCCGAACGACTCGGTGGCGCTGGTGCGCGCCATCAACGAGATCGGCGTCGGCCCGAGCGTGAAGCTGATCGGCGGCGGCATGGTCGGCCTGCAGTTCACGCCGATCATGGAGAACATGGGCAGCCAGCTGAACGGCATCGTCAACTACACCTCGTACGCGCCGGGCATGAAGTACGACGGCATCGACGAGTTCCTGAAGCGCTACCACGCCAAGGCGGTGGAGGCGAAGGTCGATCCGCTCGGCTTCTACCTGCCGCCCTTCAACTACGCCATCGGCCAGATCCTCGAGCAGGCGGTCGGCGCGACGAAGAGCCTCGACTCGAAGACGCTCGCCGCGTGGCTGCACAAGAACGAGGTGAAGACCATCGTCGGCCCGATCAGCTGGGGCCCGGACGGCGAGCGCGCCAAGCCGAGCGTGCCGATGGTCCAGTTCCGTGCGCTCAAGGACAAGGACGTGAACCAGTTCCTGCAGACCGGCAAGCAGGTCATCGTGTATCCGCCGCAGTTCAAGCAGGGCGAGGCGATCGTGCCGTTCGACCAGGCCCGCAAGGCCAAGTAAGGAAAGGGAACGGGAGGAAGGCGGCGCGGTGATCCCGCGCCGCTTTTTTTAGCGGCGATGGAAATGATCTGGGAATTGCTGCCGGAAGCGATGCTCTTCGGGGTCCTGCTCGGCGGCTTCTATGCCGCCGTCAGCGTCGGTCTTTCCGTTTCGTTCGGGCTGCTCGACGTGCCGCACATCGCGCACCCGGCCTTCATGGTGCTCGGCTCGTACTGCACCTGGCTCCTCGGCCAGCGCCTGGGCTGGGATCCGCTCGTCTGCGGCGTCGTCCTGATGCCGGTGTTCATGCTCTTCGGCATCGGCATGTACCGCTTCTATTACGAGACCTTCGAGAAGCGCGGCGCGGATGTCGGCGTGCGCGGGCTCGCGTTCTTCTTCGGCATCGCCTTCATCGTCGAGGTGGGCCTGATCCTCGTCTTCGGCGTCGACCAGCGCATGGTCGAGGCGGCCTACATCGGCAAGAGCTGGGAGCTCGGCGAGATGCGCATCCCGATGCGCATGATCGTGGCCTTCATCACCGCGCTGGTCCTCACCGGCTCGCTCGCGCTTTACCTGTCGAAGACCTTCACCGGCCGGGCGATCAAGGCGGTGGCGCAGGATGAGATGGCGCTGCGGCTGATGGGCGTCAATCCGGTGCGCATCAAGCAATGGGCCTTCGGCCTCGCGACGGCGGTCACCGCGGCCGCCGGCGCCATGCTGATCGTGGTCGGCCCGGTCGAGCCGAGCGCCGACCGCGTCTATATAGGGCGCACCTTCTGCGTGGTCGTGCTGGCCGGCCTCGGCAGCATGAGCGGCACCCTCGTCGCGGGCCTCATCCTCGGCATCTCGGAATCGATCGTGCTCACCTTCTTCGGCGCGTCGTGGGCGCCGGCCGTTGCCTTTGGCCTCCTGCTGGTGGTCTTGGGGGTGCGGCCCCAGGGATTGTTCGGAAGATGAAGTTCTGGCTCTCCGCCGCCGTCCTGCTCGGCCTCGCCGTCACCGCCGCGTTCACGGTGCAGAACGAGTACTTCTTCTTCGCCGCCTACATCGTCGTGCAGTTCGTGATCCTCGCCACGGCGTGGAACATCCTGGGCGGCTATGCGGGCTACGTGAACTTCGGCACCGGCGCCTTCTTCGGCATCGGCGCGTATACGGCGGTGCTGCTCATCAAGGCGTTCAACCTGCCGCTCGGCCTGCAGATCCTCGCCTCGGCGACGGTCGGCGGCGCGCTGGGATTCGGCATCGGCCTCCTCACCTTGCGCCTGCGCGGCATCTTCTTCTCGATCGCCACGGTAGCGGTGGCCATCATCCTGCAGACCGTGATCCTCAACTGGCGCTACCTCGGCGGCGCGACCGGCGTGCAGATCCTGCGCCCCCCGGTGACGCCGCCTTTCGACAACTACGTGAAGATGCTCTTCTGCGTCGCCGTGCTGCTCGCCATCGTGGCGGTGGCCATCGCGCGCTACGTCGAGGGCTCGTGGGTCGGGCGCGGGCTGCGCGCGATCCGCGACAGCGAGGAGGCGGCCGAGTGCACCGGCGTGCCGACCCTGAAGCTCAAGCTTCTCGCCTGCGTCGTGTCCGGCGCGCTGATGAGCGCGGCCGGCGCGCCGCTCGCGATGTACCAGAGCTTCGTCGAGCCGGAATCGGCCTTCAGCCTGAACTACTCCGTCTCGGCGCTCGCCATGCCGATCATCGGCGGCACGGCGCACTGGATCGGGCCGGTGCTCGGCGCGCTCCTTCTCGGCTCGATCCAGCAATTGGTGACAGTCACCATTTCTTCGGAGCTCAACGTTCTGGTGGTGGGCGTGCTGCTCGTCTTCTTCGTCGTCGCCGCGCCCGAGGGGATTGTCGGGCTGGCGAGAAGGCTGCTGCGGCGATGAGCGCGATCCTCAAGGTGGAGGGGCTCTCCAAGCACTTCGGCGGCTTCACCGCGCTCGACAGCGTGAGCGTGGCGGTGGAGCAGGGCGAGCGCTTCGGCCTCATCGGGCCGAACGGCTCGGGCAAGACCACGCTCATCAACTGCATCTCGGGCTCCTTGCGCAACGAAGCCGGCTCGATCGTCTTCGACGGGCACGAAGTCTCGCGCCTGCCGGCCTACCGGCGCACGCGGCGCGGCATCGCGCGCAGCTTCCAGATCCCGCGGCCGTTCAAGAGCATGACCGTGCTCGAGAACCTGATCGTGCCGCTGCAGTTCGTCGGCCACCTGAAGACGGCCGACGCCGAGACCCAGGCGATCGAGCTGCTGCGCGGCATGGGCCTCGCCGACAAGGCGCGCACGCCGTCGGATCGCCTGTCGCAGGTGGAGCTGCGCAAGCTCGAGCTGGCGCGCGCCATGGCGGCGCGGCCGCGCCTGCTGATCTCCGACGAGGCGATGGCGGGGCTCTCGGGCAGCGAGGTCGACGAGGTGCTGAAGATATTGTTCGACCTGAACGCGCAGGGCATCACGATCATCATGATCGAGCACATCATGCAGGCGGTGATGCGCTTCTCGCAGCGCGTGGTCTGCCTCGACGCCGGCAAGATCATCTGCGAAGGGCCGCCGACCGAGATCGTCAAGAACGGCGACGTGCAGAGGGCCTACCTTGGCGCTTGAGCTGACCGTTCGGGACGTGGATGCAGGCTATGGGGCCGTGCGCGCCCTGCACGGTGTGTCGCTGCAAATCAGCGAGAAGGAAAGCGTCGCGCTGCTCGGCACCAACGGCAACGGCAAGAGCACGCTGATGAAGTGCGTGATGGGCATGGTGCGGCCCACCAAAGGTTCGATCACCCTGGAAATGGACGGCTCGACGCATGATCTGACCCGCCTCAGTACCGAGGAGATCGTCAATCTCGGCGTCGCCATGGTGCCCGAGGGGCGGCGGCTTTTTCCCAAGCTGACGGTGGAGGAGAACCTGCTGCTGGGCGCCTTCCGGCCGCTCGCGCGGGGCGAGATCGAGAAGAACCGGCAGTTCTGCTACGAGGCGTTCCCGGTGCTCGCCGAGCGCCGCCGCCAGCTCGCCGGCTCGATGTCGGGCGGCCAGCAGCAGATGCTCGCCATCGCGCGGGCGCTGATGTCGGCGCCGAAGCTGCTCCTCGTCGACGAGCCTTCGGTGGGCCTTGCACCGATCCTGGTTTCGCATACGATCACGAAGATCAAGGAGCTCAAGGAGCGCTACGCGCTCACCGTGCTGATGGCCGAGCAGAATTTCCACCAGGCGATCCGCATCGCCGACCGCGGCTACATCATCGTGCACGGGGAAATCGTCTTCGAGGGCGACGTCGACAGCCTCGGGAAGAACGAGCTCGTCCGCAGCTACTACCTGGGGACCTGACATGAAGATCGCCGCCGCATTCCTAATGCTCCTCGTTTCGGCCACCGGCTACGCGCAGGACTACCCGCAGCGTCCGGTGCGCGTGCTGGTCGGCTACGGGGCCGGCGGCGGCATGGACGCCATCACGCGCCTCGTCGCGCCGAAGCTCTCCGCCGCGCTCGGCCAGCCGTTCGTGGTGGAAAACCGTCCCGGCGGCGCCGGCAGCGTCGCCGCGGAGGCGCTGGTCGCCTCGGCGCCCGACGGCTACACGCTGATGGCCGGCGAAAGCGGCACGCTCGCGCTGCCGAGCCTCAATTCCCGCGTGCGCATCGACCCGGTGAAGGAATTCGCGCCGGTGGGCAGCATCTGCGTGCTGCCGATGGCGTTCGTCGTCAACCCGAAGCTGCCGGCGAAGACGACAGCGGAATTGATCGCGCTCCTCAAGGCGAGCCCCGGCAAGT
>DATDCR010000313.1:0-1541 GCA_036524215.1 Burkholderiales bacterium | reverse complement strand
GCAGCGAAGCCGACCTGGTTTCGGCCGATGTTGACCTCCCCGACCGGGGTTTGGATGTACGCCACGCCGACGTTCACCTTGTCGTAGGTTCCAGGCGGCGTGGCGCCTGCCGGGACGACCTGCCCGGCCGGCGGCACCGGCACGAAATGCGGTTCGTGGTCCGTGCCGCGTATGCCGATGGTGGCGGTCGGCGTGTAGACCTTGTAGTTGCTCTTCCGCGTGCGGCCGATCAGGCCGGTGATGGTGCGGAAGCCGCCGCGCACCAGACGCATGGCGGCGTTCTCGCTGCCATCCTCGCGGCCGTCGTAGCGGTATTGATCGATCTTGAGTTCGGTGTCGGGCCGCACGGCGATGATGCCGCCGTCGATCATCTTCAGTTGCGCCGAGGCGCCGGGCCGGCTGACGACCGTGTCGCCTTCATTGACCACTGCTCCTTTTTCCGCACGTCGTTCGCGCCCGTCGGGACCGCGCAACTGCACATCGCCGGCGCTGAACTGAACAGTGCCCACGGCGGCGATCAGCTCCCCGGCGAAAAGCGCCAGGAAGGCTGCGGCCGCCAGTTTGCGAGGTAGGAGTGAGATCATGGCGTTCCCCTATCAGAACTGCGCGCGCACAGAAACGGAACAATCGAGGCGCTGGTAGTCGTAAATCGCGATGTTGGAATCGTTCTTCGAGTACGAGCACTGCGGGCGCAGGCTCCAGCGCTGATCGATGCGCCAGGCGAGGCCGACCGTGCCGTCGTACAGCTTGTCGCGCCGCTCGGTCTCGAACGCGACGTTGACTTTCCGGTAGCGGCCCCTCTGGCCGCCCACCGCGATGAAGAAGTCGAGGCTCTCGCCGAGGTCGGCCTGGCCGGCGATACGCCATCCCTCGAAGTCCTTGTCGCCATCGGCGCGATCGTTGATCGCGTTCTCGTGGCCGCCGTACCCGCTGGCGGTGATCACCCTGCGGGACGAGCCGAGGGCGCGGGACAGGGCCAGGCCACCTATCGCCTGGTTGAAATCGTTGATCTGCAGCGCCGCATCGTTGAAGCGGAAGATGTTGTACTGCAGGAAGGCCGTGCCCGACCAGTTGTCATTGAAGGCGTAGCGCAGGTCGGTGGCGGCGCCCCGGCTGTCGCGGTTGCGCTTGTCGTCGAGGAAGAAGCGCTCGCCTTGCCCGCTCACGCGCGCGAGCCATTTTTCGCCGCTGACCGCGACGCCGGCCCGTGCATCGATCGAGCCGATGTTGAAGCGATCCTCGGAGTGATTGTTGCGATACCGGCCACCAGTGCCGGCGAACACCGCCACGCCGGGTCGCAGCCGGTGAGAAATCTCGGCGCCGCCGGCAAGCATCGTGTACGTGTCGTGCCTCTCGATGTTGCTCGCATCTAGAGTGAAGACGAGGTTGCCCAATGCCGGTACGGCGACGTTCGACTGAGAAGTGGAGTTGTTGACGTTGCTGTCGTAGCCGTTCACCAGCTCGACGAATCCGGTCACCAAGGTATTGCGCGCCTTTTCACGCTCGTTGATCGCGGCGAGATAGCGCTCGATGGTCTGCCG
>DATDCR010000312.1:0-10788 GCA_036524215.1 Burkholderiales bacterium | reverse complement strand
GCAAATGCGGACTCGCGATCGATTTCGCCGTGGCGAGCACGACGCCCGCTACGAAAGCGACGCCTAGACTGCCGAAGGGATGCCTGCGGCGCAAGCTCGGCTGGATGACAGGGCTCGATGACTGCGCAGCTATGGCGACCGGCACGGGATAAATCTTGTGCCGGACGCGCTCCGGCCCTTCTTCCTCGTTCGCGGCCGTGGCGGCGCTTGCCGCACGCGGCCGCGCTTGTCCGCGCCGCGATCCGAGCTCGTGCGCGTAGACCCAGGTGAATTCCGCGCCGAAGAGGAAGATCTGCGCCGAGTAGTAGACCCACAGGATGAGGACCACCAGCGAACCGGCCGCGCCGAAGGTCGAGGCGACGGCGCTCTTGCCGAGGTAGAGGCCGATCGCGAACTTGCCGACCGCGAAGAGGAGCGAGGTCACTGCGGCGCCGACCCAGACGTCGTGCCATGCCACGTGCACGCGGGGAATATAGCGGTAGATGAGGGCGAACATCACCGTGACGAGCCCGAAGCTGAGCGCAATGTCGAGCAGGTGCGCGAACACTTCCCAGCCGGCGAATGCAGCGCCCCACCATTTGCCGAGCGCAGCGAGCGCCGCGCTCAGTACAAGCGAAACGGTGAGGAGGAACGCCATGCCGAGCACCATGCCGAAGGACAGCACGCGGGTGCGAAGGATCGTCCACCAGCCCTTTGCCTTCTGCCGTGCGGGCGCCCGCCAGATGCGATCGAGCGCGTTCTGCAGCTCGCCGAACACGGTCATGGCGCCGAGGAGCAGGGTGACGAGGCCAACCAGCGTGGCGACCATGCCCTGCCGCGGGCGGTTAGCCGCCTGCAGCAAGCCTTCGACCGCCTGCGCGCCGTCCGCCCCGATGAGGCCGGCGAGCTGATCGACGATCGCCCCGCGCGCGGCGTCCTCGCCGAACACGAACCCGGCGATGCCGATGATGATGAGCAGAAGCGGCGCGATGGAAAAGAGCGTGTAGTAGGAGAGCGCCGCGCCCATGCTCGGCGCATAGTCCTCGCTCCAGGAGGTGGCCGTCTGCTTGAGAAGATCGAGCGTGGCCTTGAATGAAAGCCGCATACGCGGCTCGCCGATGCAATCTACGCGCCCGAGAGTTCGGCCGCGGCGCCACCGATGCGCAGCGAGCTCGTCGCTATAATCAAAACAAGGGCTTAGGGAAGACATGAACACGCCACAGGCGCTGCTCAACTGGCTTCGCGCGTGGGGGCGCGCCGGGCGTTTCGCGCTGGTCGGCGGCGCCGCTGTGCTTTCTCCGTCGAGCTACACGCCGATTTCACGCAGCGTTTCCGTGAAGCAGATCTACTTCACGGCTTACCAGGTCCTGCCGGCCTACGTGTTCTTCGCCACGCTCCTCGGCCTCGTCGTCGCGCACATCACCGTCGCCGTGATGAGAAGCTTCGGCCTCACGCAATATGCGCTCGAGCTGGTGTTCCGCGCGCTGGTGCTGGAGGTGGCGCCGATCCTGACCGCCCTTTTCGTGGCGCTGCGCTCGGGCGCGGCGATCAGCACGGAGATTGCGCTGATGCAGGTGTCGGGCGAGCTGGAAGAGATGCGCCGGCGCAGCATCGACCCGTTCGAGCGGGAGTTCGTGCCGCGCATCGTCGGCGTGGCATTCGCCATGGCTTCGCTCACGATCCTCGGTTCGGCGCTGATGCTGCTGCTCGCCTACGTCGCCATGTACGGTATCCTGCCTTGGGGATTCGAGGCCTACACGCGCGCGATCGCGCTTGTCTTCGATCCGCTCGCCATTGCCGGGTTCGCGCTGAAGTGCTTCGTGTTCGGCATCCTCGTCGCCATGATTCCCATCGCGGCCGGCCTCGACGCGACGCGCGAGATCAAATCGGCCCCGGTCGCCGTGATGGGAGGCATGGTGCGGCTTTTCTCGGCGCTCGCTTTTGTTGAAATCATGTCGCTCGCGGTGAAATACGCGTGATGGAACCCGAGCAGCGCTTTACCCCGTTGCCCCGGCACCTGCAATTCCGCATCGGGCTCACGCTCGGTCTGGCGCTGATGCTGGCCATCGGCTTCATTGGTTACGTCCTCTACGCGCGCGGTTTCTTCCAGGCCACCCAGGCGCTCACGCTGGTGGCGGAAAACGCACAAGGCGTGAGCATTGGCGATGACGTCAGCTTCGCCGGCTTTCCGGTCGGCACCGTGAAGCGCATCTCGCTCGGCGAAGACGGGCGCGCCCGCATCGATGTCGAGGTGCCGCTCAAGGATGCGCGCTGGCTGCGCGCGAGCTCCGTGTTTACGCTCGAGCGCGGCCTTTTCGGCGGCGCAAGCATCAAGGCCTACACGGGCAACCTGCGCGATGCGCCGTTGCCCGGGGGCGCCGTGCGCCCCGTGCTGCGGGGCGACACATCGGAGGAAATCCCGCGGCTGGTGGCCTCGGTGCGAGGCATCCTCGACAACGTCGACCAGCTCACTTCCACCGGCGGAAATCTGCAGGCCGGCATTGCGAATCTGCGCGTCGTCACCGAGCGCGCCGCCGGCAAGCAGGGCGCGGTCGGCGCGCTGCTCGGGGAAGAAGAGGCTCACAAGCTCGTCAACACGCTGGAACGGACCAATGCGTTGCTCAGTTCCCTGAACGAGCTCGTGGACCGCGCCGGAGGCCTGGTCACGAAGACCGAGCAGCGGGTTCTCTCGCCCGGCGGCGTGCTGGACGGGACCGAGCAGGCGGTGGTGCAGGTCAATGCCATCCTGGGCGACGTGCGCGACATGCTCAAGCGCGCCGACGGCGTCCTTGCCGACGCGGAGCAGGTGAGCGGCAACGCAAAGGCGGCGACCAAGGACCTCGCGGCATTGCGCAGCGAGGTGGATGCGAACGTGCGCAAGATTTCAGGACTGATCGACGAGATCAACCGCAAATGGCCCTTCGAGCGCAAGAACGACATCCGGCTGCCCTGATCTTCGCGCTGGGTCTGGCGGCCCTGGCCGCTTGCTCGAGCGGCCCGCCGGCACCGGAGTGGCAGGCGAATGCATCGGGTGCCTTGCAGGCTTTCGAGCAGCGCTACTTGGCCGGCGATACGAAGGGCGCCGAGGACGAATTCGCCCGCGCGCGCGCCGAGCTCACCGCCACCGGGAAAGCGGATCTCGTGGCACGCGCCGAACTGGTGCGCTGCGCGGCGCGGGTGGCGAGCCTCGTCTTCGAGCCTTGCACCGGCTTCGAAGCGCTGCGCGCCGATGCCGGGCCCGAGGAGCGGGCGTACGCGGAGTATCTCGACGGCCGCGGCACTCGCGCCGTTTCCGCCGAGCCGCTGTCGAGACTGGTCGCGCTCGGTGTGCGCTTTCGCAGTGCCAACATCTCGCCGCAGGAGCTCGCCGCTGCGGTGGACATCGCGTCGGCGCAAGGTTGGCGAAGGCCGCTGCTGGCGTGGCTGAACGTCCAGCTCAAGCGCGCCGAGCAGGCCGGCGACAGCGAAACGGCCGCACGCCTTAAGCGTCGCATCGAACTCGTCTCCGGCTAGAATTTCCTCCCCCTAAGGAGGAGCAATGGCAAAGAAGCGGGCTTCGAGTGCGCGGCCGCCGGAGCCGAAGAAGATCCGTCCGGACGACATCGACCCGCACCACCGGTGGGACCGGCCGCTGCAGGCGCCGGGGCGCACGCAAGTCGACTTCGAAGAGCGCATCAACTTCAGACGCCTGCACGATTACCGCCTCGCGCGCGTGCGCGCTGCGCTCTCGCACTCGGGTCTCGGCGCCCTGTTGTCCTTCGACCAGCACAACATTCGCTACACGACCAGCACGGTGATCGGCGAATGGGCGCGCGACAAGCTCACACGCTATTCGCTGCTCACCGGAAACGGCGAGCCTTACATCTGGGATTTCGGCAGCGCGGCGCGGCACCACAAGCTCTATGCGCCCTGGCTGCGCACCGACCACTGCCGCGCCGGCCTGCTCGGCCTGCGCGGCGCCACGGGCGGCGATATCACGCTCTTTCGTGAAGCCGCGAAGGAGATCCGCGCCATCCTCGAGGAGGAGGGGGTGGCCGGCATGCCGCTCGGCGTCGACGTGGTCGAGCCGCCGATGCTCTTCGAGCTGCAGAAAGTCGGCATCGAGGTGCGCGACGGGCAGCAGATCATGCTCGAAGCGCGCGAAGTCAAGAATGTCGATGAGCTCACGCTGCTCAACATGGCCGCCGCGATGGTCGACGGCGTCTATCAGGACATCGCCGAAGCGCTGAAGCCCGGCGTGCAGGAATCACAGATCGTCGCGCTCGCCACCAAGCGGCTCTATGAGATGGGGTCGGATTGCGTCGAAGCGATCAATTCGATCTCCGGCGAGCGCTGCTCGCCGCACCCGCACAACTTCACCGACCGCCTGATCCGCCCCGGCGACCAGGCTTTTTTCGACATCATCCAGTCGTTCATGGGGTATCGGACGTGCTACTACCGGACGTTCAACGTCGGGCGCGCTACGCCGGCGCAGCGCACGGCATACAAGAAGGCGCGCGAATGGATGGACAAGGCGATCGAGCTCCTCAGGCCCGGCATGTCGAGCGACAGGATCGCCCGCGCCCTGCCCACGGCGAAGGACATCGGCTTCGCGAGCGAGATGGATGCCTTCGGCCTCAATTTCTGCCATGGCCTCGGCCTCGGCCTGCACGAGCGACCGCTCATCTCGCGGCTGACGTCGCTGCGCGAGCCGATCGAGCTGAAGGCCGGCATGGTGTTCGCCGTGGAGACGTATTGTCCGGCCACCGACGGCGTCTCCGCCGCGCGCATCGAGGAGGAAGTCATCCTCACGCCAAACGGCGCCAAGATCATTTCACTGTATCCCGCAGAGGACCTCCCGATTGCCAACCCCTATTAACAAGCAAACGCTCGGCTGGATCGGCGCCGGCCGCATGGGCTATGCCATGGCCGAGCGCCTCGCCAAGGGCGGCTGCGATATCGCCGTCTGGAACCGCACGCGCGAAAAAGCGCTGCCGCTCGAGAAATCCGGCGCCAAGGTGGTCAACCGGCTCGAGGAGCTATCGACCAAGGACATCCTGTTCGTCATGGTCTCGACCTATGACGACGTGAAGGAAGTGCTCGGCCAGGCGCTCGCCAAGGGCAAGCCGAAGATGGTGGTCGAGTGCTCTTCCATCTCGCTCGAAGGCTCGGCCGAGCTGCGGCAGATGCTGAAGGCAAAGGGCATCGAGTACCTCGCGGCGCCGGTGAGCGGCAATGCCAAGGTGATCAAGGCCGGCAAGCTCACCTTCGTCGTGTCCGGCCCCAAGGCGGCCTACGAGACGGCGCGACCCTACCTCGACATGATGGGGGTGGGATCGAGCTACGTGGGCGAGGGCGAGCTCGCACGCATCGCCAAGATCTGCCACAACGTGATGCTCGGCGTGGTGATCCAGAACCTTTGCGAGATCACCGTGCTCGCCGAGAAGGCCGGCATGCCGCGACACGCGTTTCTCGATTTCCTCAACAAGAGCGTGATGGGCTCGATGTTCACGCGCTACAAGACCCCCACGCTGGTGAACCTCGATTTCCACGTCACGTTCACGCCGAAGCTGCTGCGCAAGGACCTCGATCTGGGCCTCGACGCCGGCCGGCACTTCGAGGTGCCCATGCCCCTCACCTCGCTGACGCGCGATCTGCTGCAGCAGATGATCGGCAATGGCATGACGGAGCAGGACTTCTCGACGCTGCTGTTGATGCAGGCAAGAGCATCCGGCATCGAGCTCAAGCCAGAGAACGTGTCCGTCGGCGACGGGCTGTCGAGCTGATGTACACGGCGAGCGCCAAGGTCGTCCTGCCGACGACGATCATCGGCTCGCTGCCCCGTCCGGGCTGGTACACCGAGAACCTCGGTCGCCGCGACTTCCGCGAGGCGATGGTCGACCGCACTTTTCGCGAACAGTACCTCGATGCCGTTTCGGCGTACTTGCGCGATCAGGAGCTCGCCGGGCTGGATATCGTCACCGACGGCGATTGCCGATTCGATGCGGACGTCGCCGGGCACAACTGGTTCTCCTACGCGCCGCTGCACATGGATGGCTTCGCCGGCGCGCGCGCCTATCGTGCGCAAGGCGGCCTGGCCGGCATCCCGCACAAGCCGGGGCACATCCTGCACGACGTGCTCGAAGCTCGCGTCATGCCCGACCTCGTCGGCCCGGTCGGCCGGGGCAACCTGCATTACACGTCGATCTGGAAGGCGGCCCAGCGCCTGACGACCAAGGCGGTCAAGTTCGGCACCATCACGCCCGAGCTCATCGCCATGTCCGTGCGCGACCAGCACTACGGTGATCTGCGCAAGACGATCCTGGCGATCAGCGACGCGCTCAACCAGGAGCTGCACGAGCTTGCCGATGCCGGCTGCAAGGTGATCCAGATGGAGGAGCCGCAGATCCATCTGCTCGCGGCGAAGGGCCTCGCCGACAAGGTCTTGAACGCCGACTTCATGGTCGAGGTGTTCAACAACACGGTGCGCGGGCTGCGCGCCAAGACCGAGGTCTGGTGCCATACCTGCTGGGGAAACCCGGCCGCGCAGCGCCTGTTTTCCCAGCAGCCGAGCTACGTGCCGGCCCTCGACGCGCTCGAGCGCGTGGATGCCGACGTCCTCACCTTCGAGACCTGCAGCTCGGGCGGCATGGACCTCGAGGCGATCGGCAAGCGCATCCGCGAGAAGAAGATCTGCATCGGGGTGGTGGACCACCACACGCTGCAGGTCGAGACGCCCGAGCAGGTCGCTTCGCTCGTGCGCAAGGCGCTCGCCCACATTCCGGCCGAGCGGCTGATCCTCGGCTCCGACTGCGGCATGGGCCGCGAAGGCATGAGCCGCAGGCACGCCTTCTACAAGATGGTGTCGATCGTTCTGGGCACGAACCTGGTGCGCGGCGAGCTCGGCTTGCCGCAGGCGCCTTGCCTGGCCGCGGACCCGCGCTACTCGATGGTCGCCGGCGAGAAATAGAGGTAAGGTGTCGTCCGCCTAACTTGGAGGAGGAGGGCGTGATGACTTTCAATCGCAGGAGATTCATTCGGGCCGCCGGCGCCGCAGCCGGCAGCGCAGCCTTCGGCTTTCCGGCCCTCGTGCGCGCGCAGTCGGAGCCGATACGCCTCGGCCTGCTGACCATCAAGACCGGCGCTCTCGCCTCGGGCGGGATCGATATGGAGCGCGGTCTGACGATTTTCCTGAAGGAGAAGAATTACACGCTGGGCGGCCGCAAAGTGACGCTCACCGTGGCCGACACCGGGGCGGTGCCGGCGCAGGCGCGCACCAAGATGCAGGAGCTCGTCGAGCGCGAGCGCGTGCACGCGGTGGTGGGGCCGCTCGCCGCGTTCGAGGCGCTCGCGATGGACGATTACATCCGCAGCGCGCAGATCCCGACGCTGCCGATCGCCGGCGCCGAGGACATGACGCAGCGCAAGGCGAATCCCTGGTTCGTGCGCGCAACGTCCACCTCGGCTCAATGCTCCTATCCGATCGCCGACTATTGCGCGAAACAGCTGAAGTACAAGCGGATGGCGGCGATCGCGGATGATTTTGCCTATGGGCACGAGTCGCTCGGCGGCTTCCAGAAGGTGTTCGAGGACGCCGGCGGAACATTGGTGCAGAAGCTCTTCTCGCCGCTCAACGCGCCGGACTACGGCTCGTACATCGCCCAGCTGAAAGACGACATCGACGCGGTATTCCTCGGCTTTGCCGGCTCCAACGGGTTTCGCTTCTTCAAGCAGTACAACGAGTACGGGATCAAGAAGCCCATCGTGGGCGGCATGGTCGCGTTCGACGAGGTCGCTGTGCGCAACATGGGCGACTACGCGATCGGGGCGGTATCCTCCTGCTGGTACACCGCGCAAAGCGAGAACCCGATCAACAAGCGCTTCGTCGCCGCGTACCGCGCCGACAACGGCTACGACCCCGGGCAGTACGCCTCCGGCACGTACCTCTATGGCGAGGTGCTGGCGGCGGCCATCGAGGCCTTGAAAGGCAAGGTGGAGGACAAGCAGGCGTTCATCAAGGCGTTGCGCGGCGTGCGGGTCGACACGCTGCGCGGCCCGATCCGGTTCGACGATTACGGCAACGTGGTCGGCAACATCGATATCCGCAAGGTGGAGAAGAAGGACGGCCGCCTGGTCAACACACCCATCTACACCTATCGCGACGTGAGCCAGTTCTGGACTTATGATGCGGCGGAATTCCTCAAGCACCCCGTGTGGTCGCGGGATTACCCGCCGATGAAGACCTAGGAGAACTCGATGAGCGGCAAGCAGCGCATCAGCTATTTTCCGTTGCAGGAGATGGACGCCGAGATGCAGAAGGAGATGGAGCGCTGCCGGCGCGAAGGCACGCCGCGGCCGGAGAGCTCGGCGGTGCGCGCGCACGTGCCGGCCGCGTTCTGGTCGTTCGCCAACTCGTGGCGCGATCTGTTTCACCGCGGCGTATGCGACCACGCCATCAAGGAGCTGTGCAGGCTTTACGTATCGCGCTCGGTGCAATGCGACTACTGCGGCAACCAGCGCTCCATCAAGGCCGCAGGCGCGGGCGTGGTCGAAGACCACGTCAAGGACCTGCTCAACTTCGAGAAGTCGACCCGCTATGGCGAGCGCGAGAAGGCCGCGCTCGCGTATGCCGAAGCGATCACGTGGCACCTGGACACCGATGACGCGTTCTGGGAGCGGCTGGGCAAGCACTTCAACGAGCCGCAGCTCGTCGAGCTTGGCTGCTTCATCGCGCTGACGATGGGCCAGCAGAGCTGGCTGCGACTGCTCAACATCGAGCATCACCAGGTGCTCGCGGGCACCGATGCGTCGATGGCGCCCGGCTACGAGACGCCGGAGGCGTTGGCGAGGTCCAAGTCCGCCGAGAACTATTGGGCCAAGAAGCGCGCTGCCTCGGGAGCGAAGGCGGGTTGAGGACGGCGGTCAACGACGCGCTTCCCAGCGCGTTGAATCAATAACCAAAACCGTGGAGGAATCTTCATGAAGAGCTGGAAGCTGGCCTTGCTCGCATTGCTTGGCGCTTTTGCCATGCAGGCCGGCGCGCAGAACTACCCGACGAAGCCGGTTCAGGTCATCATCTCCTTTACCCCGGGTAGCGCCACCGACATCGTCGGCCGCATCGTCACCGCGAAGCTCTCGGAATACTGGGGCCAGCCGGTCGTCAACGAGAACCGCGCCGGCGCCGGCGGCTCGATCGGCTCCGCCGCGGTCGCCAAGGCGGCGCCCGACGGCTACACGCTGCTCATCAATTCGTCGGCGCATACGGTCAATCCGGCCATCTACGCCAAGCTGCCTTACGACACGGCGAAGGACTTTACCGAGATCGCGCCGCTCGCCATCCAGCCGAACGTGCTGGTGGTGAGTCCGAGTTCGCCCTATCAGTCGCTCAAGGACCTGGTCGACTACGCCAAAGCGAACCCCGGCAAGATCAACTTCGGCCACGCCGGCATTGGCAGCGGCACCCACTTCACGACGGAAAAGCTGATCGCTGCGGCCAACATCCAGGTCACGCAGGTGCCATTCAAGGGCACGCCGGAGGTGGTCGCGGCCATCTTTTCCGGCGACGTGAACTGCTACTGGGTACCGATCTCGGCCGGACTATCGAACATCAAGGGCGGCAAGCTGCGGGCACTTGCGGTGAGCACTAGCAAGCGCAATCCGACGCTGCCCGACGTGCCGACGCCGGCCGAAGCGGGGGTGCAGAACGCGGAGTACGGCTTATGGTTCGGCCTATGGGGGCCGGCCGGGATGCCGTCGGATCTGGTGAATAAGATCAACGCCGACGTGCGCAAGGCGGTCGCCGATCCCGGCGTGAAGCAGAAACTCAATAATCTGGGCAACGACACCATGAGCATGTCGCAGGCCGAGTTTGCCAAGTTCGTGCGTCAGGACATGGAAGACAACCTGAAGATCGCTCAGCGCGCCGGCATCAAGCCGCAGTAAGCAGCCTCTTCAGCGGCACGCCGGTGAGCCGCTGCAACTCGTCGAACGAAAGGCCGTCGACGACGTCCACGACGTGAAGCCCATCGGGCTTCACGTCGATGACGGCCAGATCGGTGTAGATGCGGTTCACGCAGCGCGCGCCAGTCAGCGGGTACGCGCAGCGCTCGACGATCTTGCTTTCGCCCTTCTTCGTGAGGTGCTCCATCATGACGAGTACCTGCTTCGCGCCCGTCGCCAGATCCATCGCGCCGCCGACCGCCGGGATGGCATCCGCCGCGCCGGTGTGCCAGTTGGCGAGGTCGCCCTGCACGGAAACCTGGAATGCCCCGAGCACGGCGAAGTCGAGGTGGCGCCCGCGGATCATGGCGAAGGAGTCGGCGTGGTGAAAGTACGAGCCGCCGGCAAGCAGGGTGACCGGTTCCTTGCCGGCATTGATGAGATCCTCGTCCTCGCTGCCGGGCGCGGGCTTCGGCCCGACCCCGAGCACGCCGTTCTCGCTGTGCAGGATGATCTCGCGACCTTTCGGCAAGTGATCCGCCACCAGCGTGGGCAGGCCGATGCCGAGGTTGACGTACGAGCCTTCGGGGATGTCGCGCGCGACGCGCGCCGCCATCTGGTTGCGATCGAGCTTCTTCATCAGGCCGCCTTCTTGAGCGATGAGCCGGTCTTCACCACGCGCCGGACAAAAATGCCGGGCGTCACGACGGTCTCGGGATCGAGCGCGCCGAGCTCGACCGTCTCGCGCACCTGGACGACGGTGCACTTCGCGGCCGAGGCCATGATCGGCCCGAAGTTGCGCGCGGTCTTGCGATATGTGAGGTTACCCCAGCGGTCGGCGCGGTCGGCCTTGATGAGCGCGTAGTCCGCGTGGATCGGGTACTCGAGCAC
>DATDCR010000311.1:0-6226 GCA_036524215.1 Burkholderiales bacterium | reverse complement strand
GACACCATGGGCACGCCGCTCGAGGAGGAGCCGATCGGCGTCGGCGAGAAATTCCTCGCCCCGCACGGCTGGAGCGTCGGCAAGCATGGACGCACCGGGTAGAAGCTGCCCGACGGCGTACCGCTATGGCCCTCGGGCGCTCGCTCGGGGGCCGTCCATGCACGTGGACAGCTTATGGATCGCCGGCGGGTTGTACGGCAATCCGTTTGCCCTGAACGCGCTGCTTTCCGCTCACGAGCGTGAGCGCGGCGCGAAGGCGCTCGTCTTCAACGGCGATTTCCACTGGTTCGACATCGATCCGCACGATTTCGAGCTGGTCAACGAAGTGGCGCTCGCGCACGGTGCAACGCGCGGCAATGTCGAAACGGAGCTCGCGGCGCCGCATGCGGGCGCCGGCTGCGGCTGCGCTTATCCGGAATGGGTCGACGGCGCGACGGTCGAGCGCTCGAACCGGATTCTCGAGCGCTTGCGCTCTACTGCGACGTCCGTGCGCGGCGCGCTTTCGCAGCTGGCGACCCTGCCAATGCACCTCGTCGCGCAGGTGGGCGACGCGCGGGTCGCGATCGTGCACGGCGATGCCGACTCGCTCGCCGGCTGGGCGTTTTCGCAAGAGGCGCTCGCCACCGCCGGAGGGCTGCGCGACGCGGAACGGGCATTGTTGGAAACGGGCGCCGACGTGGTCGCTTCGAGCCATACCTGCCTGCCGGTGCTGCAACGGTTTTCGTCGGGATGCGTACTGGTCAACAACGGCGCCGCCGGCATGCCGAACTTCCGTGGTGAGCTCTACGGCCTCGCGACGCGCATCGCGCTCACACCCGCAAACGAATCGATCTATGGCGTCCGCCGCGGCGCCCTGTTCGTCGACGCCGTGCCGCTACGCTACGACACGCGAGCGTGGGAGAAGCGCTTCCTCGAGCAATGGCCCGCCGGATCGGATGCGCATGCGTCGTATTGGGAGCGCATCCGCAATGGACCCGCGCATTCCAGACAGTCGGCGCTGCGCCGGGAAGTCAGTACCCTGACCCCGAATTAGGGCTCTGTCCCCGAATTATTTGCGGCCGACCAGGTTGAGGAACTCCTCGCGCGTGGCGAGGTTGTCGCGGAAGACGCCGAGCACCGAGGAAGTGACCATCGTCGAGTTCTGCTTCTCGACGCCGCGCATCATCATGCACAGGTGGCGCGCCTCGATCATCACGCCCACACCCTTGGCGTGCACCTCCTCCATCACGACCTGCGAGATCTGCTCGGTCAGCCGCTCCTGCAGCTGCAGGCGCCGCGCGAACACGTCGACCAGCCGCGCGAGCTTGGAGACGCCGAACACCTTGCCGTTCGGGATGTAGCCGATGTGGCAGCGCCCGTAGAACGGCAGCATGTGGTGCTCGCACAGGCTGTAGAGCTCGATGTCCTTGACGATCACCATGCCGCCGGTGGTCTGCGTGAAGAGCGCTTCGTTGATCACGTCGCGCACGCTCGCGCGATAGCCGTAGGTGAGGAACGTGAGCGCCTTGGCGACGCGCTCGGGCGTCTTGATCAGGCCTTCGCGGTTCACGTCCTCGCCGAGCTCGATGAGGAGGTCGCGCACGAGGCCCTGGATCTTCGTGCTGTCAGGGGCTTTGGACGACGGAATCATGCATCGCTCCCAGCAATAGTCAGGCCGCAGATCTTAGAGCTTCGCCGTGCCCTCGACGATGCGATCGGCGCGCAGCAGGATCTCCTGCGGCAGCGCGAGCCCCAGGCTCGCTGCGGTCTGCCGATTGACGACAAGCTCGACGACGGCCGGAAGCTCGATCGGAATGGCGCCCGGCGGCGTCCCTTTGATGATCTGGTCGACGAAGTAGGCAAGCCGGCGATAGGAGGACCGCCTCTCGGGTCCATAGGAGAGCAGGTGACCGCTGTCGACGAACGCGCTCCAGCTCGCCGCGCTCGGAATGCGGTGCTTGAGGAAGAAATCGGCCAGCATCTGTCGTTGCCCGCTCATCAGTGCATCGGAGAAAAGGAGCGCAGCGTCGGGGCGCTCGGCCGCGACCTTCTCCAGCGCCTGCACGAGTTCGGCCGGATTGCGCGCCTCGTGATAGCTCACGGAAAGGGCGAGCTGGTCGGCCGCGGCCTGCGAGGCGGCGAGCTCGCGCTTCTGGCCCGCGTGCTCCGGACTGGCGATGAACGCCACGCGCCGAAGTTTCGGCTGCACGCGCCGAAGAAGATCGAGCCGCTTCGCGATCAGGTCGAGCGCCATGAGAGAGACCCCGGTCGCATGACGTCCGGGACGTGCGAAGCTGTCCGCGAAGCCGGCATCGACCGGGTTGCCGCTCTGCAGGAAGACGAGCGGGAGGGAAGGCGACAGCCGGTACGCGGGCGCAATGCCGCCACCGTTCGCCACGATCACTGCAGGCTTAAGGGCCGCGACCTCCGCGGCGAGCTTCAGCGCGCGCTCGGCGGAGTAATCGGCGTACCGCGCCTCGAGCGTGAAATGGCGTCCCTCCTGGTAGCCGAACTCGCGCATGCCCTCGAGAAGCGCGGCGAGCAGGAGTGCCGTATCTGGTTTGGTGCCGCCTGAAAGGAGCGCAATGCGGTGCATCTTGCCTTGCGCTCGCACTGGCATCGCATGCATCGCGGCGGCAGATGCCGCGGCGAAGACGAACTCGCGTCGTTTCATGCCGGCCTCCCCGACGCCATGAAACCACCAAACGTCAGGCGGCGTCCAGATACGCCTAGGCGGCTTCGCGATTCGCTGGCCGCGCGATCTTGGTGCCGGGCCACAGATCCCAGTGGCTGCGCGCGTACGACGGCGGGTACTCGATCTTGATGCCGAAGTGCTCGGCCGCGTGCCAGACCCAGCGCGGATTGTCGAGGAACGCGCGCGCCATGGCGACCATGTCGGCCTTGCCGGAAGCGACGATCTCCTCCGCCTGGTCGGGATCGGCAATCATGCCGACCGCGCGCACGCGGATGTCGGTCGCCTTCTTCACCTTCTCGGCGAACGGCACCTGGTAGCCGGGGCCGGTCGGGAAACGCAGCCCGGAGACGATGTTGCCGGCCGACACGCACACGTAGTCGAAGCCGATGCGCCTGAGCGCCTTCGCATAGGTGACGGCGTCGTCGGGCGTGAGGCCGCCTTCGGCGAAATCGTTGCCGGTGATGCGCGCGCCGAGCGCGCGGTCCTTCGGCCAGGACTCGCGCACGGCAGCGGCGACCTCGAGCGGGAACTTGAGCCGATCCTTGCCGTAGGCATCGGCCCGCCGGTTCGAGAGCGGCGACTGGAATTCGTGCAGCAGGTAGCCGTGCGCCGAATGCAGCTCGACGAGATCGATGCCGATGCGCTTTGCGCGCAGGGCGGCGGCCACGAACGCCTCCACCAGCTGGTGGATCTCCGACGTGGTGAGCTCGTGAGGCGTATGCCAGCCGTCGGCGAACGGGAGGGCCGAAGGCGCCACCGTCTGCCAGGGCGATTCGCCGGCCGCGAGCGGCTTGCCGCCGGCCCAGGGCACATGCACCGAAGCTTTGCGTCCGGCATGGCCGATCTGGATGCCGATCGGCGCCTCGCGCAAGCGCCGGCAGGCATCGACCACCCGCTTCATCGCCGCCTCGTTCGCCTCGTTGTAGAGGCCCGTGCAGCCGTGCGTGATGCGGCCCTCGCGCGTGACGCCGGTCGCCTCGATCATCATCAGGCCGGCGCCGCTATAGGCGAGCTGGCCGAGATGGATCAGGTGCCAGTCGCTCATGCAGCCGTCATTGGCCTGGTACTGGCACATGGGGGAGATGACGATCCGGTTCGGCAGCGTGATGCCGCCCAGCTGGACGGGCGTGAAAAGTTTGGCAGTCATGGCCCGGATTGTATGTGCACCGGCGCGCCGGCTCGCGCGTTATGGGAAAAGGCCTTTCAACCAGCAGAGGAGAACCCGCATGAAGCTCATGACCGTGATCGTCGCCGCCGCCGTCCTCGCGCTGCCTGCCCTCGCGCAGGCGCAGGGCAAGTCCGACCGCATCGAGAAGCGCGAAGCCGCGCAGGAGCGCCGCATCAAGCAGGGCGAAAAGTCCGGCGCGCTGACCGAGAAGGAAGCCGCGCGGCTCGAGAAGGGCCAGGCGCGCATCGAGAAGAAGGAGCAGAAAGCGCGCGCCGACGGCAAGATGACGAAGAAGGAGCGCGCGAAGATCGAGAAGGCGCAGGACCGCGAAAGCCGCAAGATCGAGCGCGAGAAGCACGACAAGCAGACCGCCAAATAACAAAAGCTACGGCGCGGCGACCTCGATCCCTCGATCCGCGAAGGCTTTCCTGAGCGCCTTCGCAAAGGCCGCCGCGCCGGGCTGATCGCCGTGCAGGCAGAGCGTGTCGGCGGAAACGCTCACGCGCTTGCCCGACAGGCTCGTCACGTAGCCCTGTTCGATCATGGCAAGGGCCTGCTGCACCGCCTTGCCCGCGTCCTCCACCATGCCGCCCGGCTTGTCGCGCGGCGCGAGCGTGCCGTCGTCCGAATAGCCGCGGTCGGCGAACACCTCGCCGCAGACGCGTATCCCTGCCTTCTTTGCAAGCTCGAGATTCCTGCTGCCCGAGAGGACGTACAGCATGGTGCCGAGATCCTTCGCCGCGCGCACCATCGCCTCGGAAAGCGCCTCGTCGTTCGCCGCCATGTTGTAGAGCGCGCCGTGGCACTTGATGTGGTGCAGCTTGCTGCCCGCCGCGCGCGCGAACCCTTCGACCGCGCCGGCCTGGTAGACGACCAGGTCGTACATCTCCTGCGGGGAGATCTTCATCACGCGCCGGCCGAATCCCATGAGGTCCGGCAGCGAAGGATGCGCGCCGATCGCCACGCCGTGATCGAGCGCGAGGCGCACGGTCTTGCGGATCGTCGCCGGATCGCCGCCGTGGAAGCCGCAGGCGATGTTCGCCGAGCTGATGTGCGGCATGACTTCCGCGTCGGCGCCCATCTTCCAGGCGCCGTAGCTTTCGCCCATGTCGCAGTTGAGATCGATTTTCTTCATTTGCCGTACTCCCAGGCGATGCCGCGCAGGGTGGTTTCGAGGCGCGCCTTCGCATCCTTGCGCAGCTCGGCGGCGAGCTCGAGGTTGCAGCGCGCGAAGTGGACGGAGCCGCCCGGCGCGATCTGCGCCAGGCGTGCCACGTCGGCCGAGGCGATCTCGGCGATGCGCGGATAGCCGCCGGTCGTCTGGTGGTCGGCCATCAGGGCGATCGGCACGCCGTTCGCCGGCACCTGCACGCTGCCGAGGCAGGTGGGACCGGAAAGGATCTCGTCGGTCTTGCCGCGCGTGAGCAGCGGACCGGCGAGGCGGTAGCCCATGCGGTTCGAGTCGGGCGTCACCTTCCAGATCGTCTCGAAGAACACGCGCTGCATGCTGGGGTCGAAGTCGGCGAAATGCTCGCCTTCGATCGCGTGCAGCACGATCGGCTCGCGGTCGGGCACGGTGAAGGGCGTGACCGACCAGCGCACGCTCGGCCCGCGCGGGTTCTTCAGCTTCTCGAATCGCTCCCGCGAAAGCTCTTCGGCGTTCGCCGCGAGCGGCACGCGGTCGCCGCGCTTCAGCACCCTGCCCTGCAGGCCGCCGAATCCGCCCGGCAGGTACGTGCTGCGGCTGCCGAGCACCGCGGGCACATCGAAGCCGCCGGCGACGGCGAGGTAGGCGCGCGCACCCCGCACCGCACGGGTAATCGAGATGCGCGATCCCTTGGCGACGAGGACCGGGCGGTTGTGCGGAATATCGGCTTCGAAATCCGCGCCGGCGAGCGCGACCAGCGTGTCGCGCTCGAAAAGGAGGTCGGGACCGAGCACGGTCAGCTCGAGCGCGGCAGCGCCGGCTTCGTTGCGCACCAGCGCGTTGGCCAGGGTGAGCGCGATCGGATCCATCGCGCCGCCGGGACAGAGGCCGACATGCTGGTGGCCATGGCGGCCGAGGTCCTGCAGGGTCATCAGCAGGCCGGGCCGGAGCACTTGGACGGTCACTGCGCCAGGCTCATTTCGACTGCTTGAGGAACTCGGCGCGCGTGATCGGCTTGAAGCGCACGCGATCGCCCGCCGCGAAGAGGCTCGGCTCCTGCCGCTCGGCGTCGAACACCTTGAGCGGCGTACGGCCGATGATGTTCCAGCCGCCGGAGATGGCGTAGGGATAGACCACGGTCTGCTCGTTGGCGATCGCCACCGAGCCCGCCGGGACGACCGCGCGCGGCGAGGAGCGGCGCCGCACCGCCAGCTTCGGATCGAGCCCGCCCATGTAG
>DATDCR010000310.1:0-2359 GCA_036524215.1 Burkholderiales bacterium | reverse complement strand
GCCTTCAGCTTCGGATTGGGCCGCAGCGTATCCGCGGCGGTCTTGACGGCCTTCTGATCCTTCGGCGTGAAGGCGCGCAGCGCATGCTGCACGCGGTTGCCGAGCTGGCCGAGGACGGTTTCGGGAAGATCGAGCGGGTTTTGCGTCACGAAATAGACACCGACGCCCTTGGAACGGATGAGCCGCACGACCTGCTCGATCTTTTCGAGCAGCGCCTTCGGCGCTTCGTCGAAAAGCAGGTGCGCCTCGTCGAAGAAGAAGACGAGCTTCGGCTTGTCCGCGTCGCCGACCTCCGGCAGATGCTCGAACAGCTCCGACAGCATCCACAGCAGGAAAGTCGAATACAGCCGGGGCGAGTTCATCAACTGGTCGGCGGCGAGGATGCTGACGACGCCTTGGCCGTCGCGCAGCTGCATCAGGTCGGCGATATCGAGCATCGGCTCGCCGAAGAACTGCGCCGCACCCTGGCTCTCGAGCGCGAGCAGGCCGCGCTGGATGGCGCCGATCGACGCGCTCGATACATTGCCGTATGCGGTCTGGAACTGCGCCGCGTTGTCACCCACGTGCTGCAGCATCGCGCGCAGGTCTTTCAGGTCGAGCAGCAGCAGGCCGTTGTCATCGGCGATCTTGAAGACCAGCGCCAGCACGCCTTCCTGCGTGTCGTTGAGCGAGAGCATGCGGGCGAGGAGCAGCGGACCCATGTCCGAGACCGTCGCGCGCACCGGGTGTCCGCTCCTGCCGTACACGTCCCAGAACACGACCGGGCAGGCGGCGCTTTCGGGCTTGAGCCTGAGCTGCTTCAGGCGCGCGGCGACTTTTGCATTTTCGCCGCCGGGCTTGGCGATTCCCGACAGATCGCCTTTGACGTCGGCCATGAACACGGGCACGCCGATGGATGAGAAGCGTTGCGCGAGCGACTGCAGCGTGACGGTCTTGCCGGTGCCGGTCGCGCCGGTGATGAGGCCGTGGCGGTTGGCGAGCGCCGGCAGGAGCTCGAGCTCGACCTTGTCGTTCTTTGCTACGAGTAGCGGCGCTGCCATGACGCTAAAATCATACTATGGCGGGTCACAGCAAATGGGCGAACATCAAGCACCGCAAGGCGGCGGCGGATGCGAAGAAGGGCAAGGTCTTCACGCGGCTCATCAAGGAGATCACGGTCGCCGCGAAGCTTGGCGGCGGTGATCCGAACGCCAATCCGCGGCTGCGGCTCGCCATGGACAAGGCGCGCGAAGCCAACATGGCGAAGGACAGCGTGCAGAACGCGGTCAAGCGCGGCAGCGGCCAGCTCGATGGCGTCACCTACGAGGAAGCGCGCTACGAGGGCTACGGCCCCGGCGGCGCAGCCGTGATGGTCGATTGCCTCACGGACAACCGCACGCGGACGGTGGCCGAAGTGCGTCACGCCTTCACGAAAAACGGCGGCAACCTCGGCTCGGACGGCTCCGTTTCCTACCTGTTCCGCCACGTCGGCCAGTTCGTCTTCGCGCCGGGAACCAGCGAGGACCGCGTGATGGAGGTCGGCCTCGACGCCGGCGCCGAGGACGTCGTGAAGAACGAGGACGGCTCCGTCGAGCTGGTTTGCGCGCCGGCGGATTTTCCGGCCGTCAAGGAAGCGCTGGAAAAGGCCGGGCTCAAGGCCGAGCTGGCGGAGGTGACCATGAAGCCGAGCACGGAGGCTTCGCTCGGCCGCGACGAGGGCGAGCGCATGCAGCGTCTGCTCGATGCGCTCGAGAACCTCGACGACGTGCAAAACGTCTACACGACCGCGGTGACCGACTGACCGAAGGGATCTTCTCCTGCGCATTCTCGGCATCGATCCGGGCCTGAGACTCACCGGCTTCGGCGTGATCGAGGCCGGGGGCGCACGCCTGGAGTATGTGACGAGCGGTTGCGTGAAGTCCGGGCCGGGAGAGCTCGCCGCGCGCCTGAAGACGATTCTCGACGGGCTGCAGGAAGTCATTGCCTGCCACGCGCCGGTGGAGGTCGCCGTGGAGAAGGTGTTCGTCAATGCCAATCCGCAATCCACGCTCGCCCTCGGGCAGGCGCGAGGCACGGCGATTTGCGCCGCGGTTCTCGCCGGCCTTCCGGTCGCCGAGTACACCGCGCTGCAAGTAAAGCAGTCGGTCGTCGGCAACGGTCACGCGGGCAAGGAGCAGGTGCAGCACATGGTGCGCCGGCTGCTTGCCCTCCCGGGGGAGCCTGCCGCCGACGCCGCCGATGCGCTGGCGTGCGCTATCTGCCATGCCCACGGCGCCCGCCTCGGCGAACTTTCGACGCGCGGCCTGCGCATGCGCAGGGGCAGGCTCGTTTGATCGGCCGGCTGAGCGGCAAGCTCGCCGGGAAGGCGCCGCCGCAGGTG
>DATDCR010000309.1:0-25928 GCA_036524215.1 Burkholderiales bacterium | reverse complement strand
TGCACCAGGTCGATGAGCTTCTTCAGCTTGCGCAGGTCCATCAGAGCCGCGCCTTTTTGGAAGTTAGCGGCCTTTCGAGGTTCTTTTGCCGCAGAAGGGCGCGATTTTAGTCCGGAACGTACGGAACGGGACAGCGCTAGCCGTCTTGGCGCTGGGCCTGAAAGAGCGGTCTAGCAGGAGATTGGAGAGTTAGACGATTTTGATTTCTTTTCGAGGCTAATTAGCCTCTTTTAGCGTCATCATCGCGACGTAAGATAGCGCCCACTTCGGCTATCCCAGCTCGCTCAATCACCTTCCCCGCCTGCGACCCCTTCAAGGCGGTGCGCTCGTCTCGCGCATCGAATACCGATAACCGTAGCGGAACGCCCTGCCACGTGAGTGAAATCAGGCTTACGGACCGAGCGCGGTCACCGGAATAGCGCCGGCCTTCCTGCGTCGAGAACGGAATATTGCGGTCCAGCAGGAAGATCTCGACTTCCTTCGCGCTATCCGGAAAGAGCTGCACGTCAATTTCGGCGTAGGGCCCGGCGATGCCCTTCAGCACCGGGCCGGTGAGATACGGATTGAACTGCTCGAGCGTCTGCATCGCATCGAGCGCGACGCGGCGCAGCTCGACGATGACCTGTGGATGCTCGTCCGCCTGGTAAAGCGCTCGATAGGCGCGCAGCTCCGCCTCGATTTCCTCGTTGCGAGGCAAGGCGTGCGCGTCGATCACGCCGAGCTGCCGTGCCGCCTTGCGTTTGGCGAGGGCGAAGTCGTCGATGCCGTCTTCCGCCATCAGGCGGGCGGCCGTTGCCGCGATCGACGCCCGCAGACCCGTCTGGCGATTGCTCTTGCGGCTCATGGGACGCGTTCAATCATAGGGCATCTAATAGAATCGAGCGCTTTGCCTCCGATGTCCCGCCACCTCCACATCCTCGGCATTTGCGGCACGTTCATGGGCGGCATTGCGGCCATCGCGAGCGCGGCCGGCTATCGCGTCACCGGCTGCGATGCCAATGTCTATCCGCCCATGAGCGACCAGCTGCGCGCGCTCGGCATCGAGCTCATCGAAGGATTCGGCGAGGAGCAAGCGCGGCTCGACCCCGACGTGTGGGTCATCGGCAACGTCGTGACGCGCGGTAACCCGTTGATGGAAGCGATCCTGGACCGCGGCGACCGGTATGTGTCCGGTCCGCAGTGGCTCGCTGAGCACGTGCTCGCGGGCCGCCATGTGCTTGCCGTCGCCGGCACCCACGGCAAGACGACGGTGTCGGCGATGCTCGCCTGGATCCTCGAGTGCGCCGGCAAGGCGCCAGGGTTCCTTATCGGCGGCGTGCCCGTGGACTTTCCGGTTTCCGCTCGTCACACCGATTCGCCGCTTTTCGTCATTGAGGCGGACGAGTACGACACCGCGTTCTTCGACAAGCGCTCCAAGTTCGTCCACTACGGTCCGCGCACGGCGATATTGAACAACCTGGAGTTTGATCATGCAGACATCTTCGACGATCTTGCAGCGATTGAGCGGCAATTTCACCACTTCGTGCGAACCGTGCCCCGCAGTGGCCTATTGATCGTGAACGGCGCCGACGCCGCGCTGGAGCGAGTGCTCACAATGGGTGCTTGGAGTCGGCGCGAACGCTTCGCTGTCGAGGAGGGCTGGCAGGCCGGCGAAGCCGACGGACAGGGCGCCTTCGAGGTGAGTTGGAGCGGCAAGTCGCTTGGGCGGGTGCGCTGGCAAATGCTGGGCGCCCATAACCGCTTGAACGCCCTGGCGGCCATCGCCGCTGCGCGGCACGTGGGCGTCGAGCCGTCCCTGGCGATCGAGGCGCTGAACAGATTTTCCGGCGTGCGGCGTCGCATGCAGATCCGCGGCCGGGTGCGCGACATCACGGTATACGACGACTTCGCGCATCACCCGACAGCCATCCAGACCACGCTCGAGGGCTTACGACAGAAGATCGGTCCTGCCCGGATCCTTGCAGTGCTGGAGCCGCGCTCCAACACCATGAAGCGCGGGGTCATGAAGAACGCCTTGCCCGCCAGTCTTCGGGACGCGGACCGAGTCTATGTTTATGGCGCCAAGCTCGGCTGGGATCCCGCCGCGGTCATGGCGCCGCTTGGCCGGCGGGTCAGTTGCCTGGATGACCTCGAGGCGCTCATCGAGGCAATCGTGAAAGAAGCCCGGCCCGGCGACCACGTGCTCGTCATGTCGAACGGCGGGTTTGGCGGCATCCACGCCAAGCTGCTCGCCCGCCTGGAGAGCACGGGTGCCGCGTGATCATCTACCTGCACGGCTTCAATTCTTCGCCGCAATCGCATAAGGCGCAGCTCCTGCAACGCTATATGGCTGAGCGGGGCCTCGCGTCCAGCTTCGCGTGCCCGGCGCTGCCGCCTTGTGCCGACGGTGCGATCCGGATGATCGAGCGAGCCGCGCCTCCGGGCGAGGTCGCGTGCTACGTCGGCTCTTCGCTCGGCGGTTTTTATGCCACGTACATGGTCGAGCGATTCGGCGGCAAGGCAGTGCTCATCAATCCGGCAATCGAGCCCTATGCGGACCTGCGCACCTACCTTGGACCGCAGGCGAATCTCTATACCGGCGAGCGCTATGAGTTGACGCAAGACCACCTGGAGCAGTGGCGCCGTATCGCGGTCGCGAGCATAACGGCGCAACGTTATCTATTGCTCGTCGAGACCGCGGACGAAGTGCTCGATTATCGTCAGGCCGTAAAGCGCTACGCCGGCGCCGAGCAGGTCGTGATCGAAGGCGGTGACCATAGCTTGCGGAGCTTTCCGCAGCACCTCGATCACATCCTCAGGTTTGCGGGGTACTGACGTGCAGGTCCTGTACGAGGAGGAGGGACAACTCAAAGTCGGCACCGTGCTCGCGTCCGCTCCCGCGTCCTATCAGGTCGAGAGCCCCCACGGGCGCCGCAGCAAGGTGAAGGCCGCGAGCGTCGTGCTGAGCTTCGAGCAGCCGCCCGCGGCGGAGTTGATGAGCGCGGCGCAGGACTATGCGGACACGCTCGACGTCGCTTTCCTCTGGCAGTGCTGTGGCACGGCCGAATTCGATTTCCGCTCGCTTGCGCGCGATTACGTAGGCCGCGAGCCGACCGCGATCGAGGCGGCAGGCGTGCTGCTCAAGCTGCATGGCGCTCCGGTTTATTTCTATCGCCGGGGGAGGGGGCGCTTCCAGGCGGCGCAGGAGGAAACGTTGCAACGCGCGCTCGCCGGCCTGGAGAAGAAGAAACAGGTCCAGGCGCAGGTCGAGGAATGGGCGGCCGCGCTTTGCCGCTTTGAATGCCCGGCGCCGATCGCCGCGCTGAAGGACGAGCTGCTTTATGCACCCGACCGCAACAAGCCCGAGACACGTGCATTCGAGCAGGCATGCTCGGCGAGCGGCCTGAGTGCCGCGCGCCTGTTCGAGCGCTGCGGCCTGCTCGGCGATACGCACGAGTACCACCTGAAGCGTTTCCTGCACGAGTTCTTCCCCCGCGGCGATGCGTTCGCGCCGCATGCCACGCCGAAGGCAGGGGAAGATTTGCCGCTCGCCCCGATGAGCGCGTTCAGCCTGGACGACATCGGCACCACGGAAATCGACGATGCATTTTCCGTCGAGCGGCTCGCCTCCGGCGCCTTGCGCGTCGGCATCCACATCGCCGCGCCCGCGCTTGGCATTCCCCCCGGCTCGCCGATCGATGCGATCGCGCGCCAGCGCCTGTCCACCGCCTACATGCCGGGCGGCAAATACACGATGCTGCCCGCCGATGTGGTGGCGAGCTTTTCTCTCGACCACGGCGCTGCCCAGCCGGCGGTTTCGCTCTACTTCGAGGTCTCGGCGGAAGGGCTGCCGCTCGCCACGCATAGCCGCGTCGAACGCATCGGCATCGCCGCCAACCTGCGGCACGCCCAGTATGACCAGCTCAACGATGCGTTCGAGGCGGGGCGCGAGGTCGGCCTGCCTTACGAAGCCGAGCTGCGCGACCTGTGGCGCGTTGCAGTCGCGCTGGAGAAGCGTCGCGGCAGGCCGAGCACGGGTGCCGGATTCCTCGATTACAGCTTCTACGTCGAGGACGATCGCGTGCGCATCGTGCCGCGAAAGCGCGGCGCGCCGCTCGACAAGCTGGTTTCAGAGCTCATGATCCTGGTGAATTCCAGCTGGGGCGAGCTGCTTGCCGAGAGGGACGTCGCCGCAATCTACCGCGTCCAGTCCACGGGCAAAGTGCGCCTTTCGGTGCATCCCGAGCCGCACGAGGGACTCGGCGTGCGCTCCTACGCCTGGATGAGCTCACCGCTGCGCCGTTATGTCGATCTGGTCAACCAGTGGCAGCTTGTCGCCGCGCTGCAGGGCCGGCGACCGCCATTCATGCGCACCTCGGAAGGCCTTCTCTCCGCGCTGCGGGCCTTCGAGCTGACGCATGCCCGCTACGACGAGCACCAGCGCGCGATGGAGACGTACTGGAGCCTGCGCTGGCTGCGGCAGGAGGGCTTGCAGGAGATCGACGGGGTCGTCCTGCGGGAAAATCTCGTCCGCCTCGACGGGCTCCCCTTGGTGGTGCGAGTCGGCTCGTTGCCCGAGCTCGCCGCCGGCAGCCGCGTCCGCCTCGCGATCCGCTCGGTCGATCTTCTCGAGCGGTCCGTCGATCTCGGCTACCAGCAGATGCTGGCCCAGAGCGCCGACGTGCCGGAGGCGGCTGCGGAACAGCAGGAAAAAGCCTAAACTATTAGAGGCTTGTCGGATTGATATAAGAATGTACCTGAAATGGCCTTGGGGGCTGGAGGGCAACGACCGGGTGCTCGCGGTTGCGATCGCAGCCTCGGTCCTGTTGCACGCGATGGCCTTGGCGGTCCATTTCAAGTCGCCTGATCGTTCGCGCTCCCAGTCGAGCGAGCCGCGCCTCGAGGTGGTGTTGCTGAATGCGAAGACGCGCGAGCGACCGACGCGCGCCGATGTCCTCGCGCAGGCGAATCTCGACCGCGGTGGAAACGTGGACGAGCAACGGCGCGCAAAGTCGCCGCTTCCGGTGACGAATCCCCGCGAGCCGGGGCGCGATCTCGCCGCCGCGCAAAAGCGCGTGCGCGAGCTCGAGGCCCGCCAGCAACAGCTCCTGGCGCAGGCGCGGCAGGCGCAAGCCACAGTCCCGGCGCAGGCGCCGAAAACCACGCCGGCGGAGCAGGCGGCCCCGCAGCCCAGTGGCCGGGATCTCGCTGATCTCGCCCTCGCGGCCATGCGCCTCCAAGCACAGATCGACAAGCAGATCGACGATTATCAAAAGCGGCCGCGCAAGAAGTTCATCGGCGCCAACGCCGCGGAATACCGATTCGCGCAATACGAAGAGGACTGGCGTGCGAAAGTCGAGCGGCTCGGCACGGTCAACTATCCGGCCGAAGCGCGCGGCAAGCTTTACGGCAACCTGCGCCTTACGGTGACGATCCGCGCCGACGGCAGCGTCGAGTCGATCGAGCTCGACCGCTCCTCGGGGCTCAAGGTGCTCGATGCCGCCGCCTTTCGCATCGTGCGCATGGCGTCTCCTTTCGCGGCGTTCCCGCCGTCGATCCGCCGGGACACGGATCTGCTGATCATCACGCGGACTTGGTTCTTCAGCCAGGGCGACAAGCTCTGGACCGAGTAGTCGGGCGGGCATGACGGACCGTTACGCGGTCATCGGCCATCCCGTGGCCCATTCGAAGTCGCCGTGGATCCATGCGCGCTTCGCCGAGCAGACTGGCCAGGACATCGCGTACGGAACCATCGACGTCCCGCCAGACGGGTTCGAGGCTGCGGTCGAGGCTTTCCGTGCCGCCGGCGGGCGCGGGCTGAATGTAACCCTGCCGTTCAAGCAGGCCGCCTTCAGCTATTGCGCGCAATTGAGCGAGCGAGCGCGTGCTGCGCAAGCAGTCAATACCCTCGTTTTCAGGGAGCGCGTGTTCGGCGACAACACCGATGGCGTCGGCCTTGTGCGCGACATCGAGATCAACGTCGGTGTGCCGCTCGCACGCAAGCGCATTCTGCTGATGGGCGCGGGGGGCGCGGCGCAAGGCGTTGCGTCGGCCTTGCTCGCAGCCGGCGCCTCTACCCTGGTGATCGTGAACCGCACCGCGTCCAAGGCCCGCGAGCTCGCCGCCCGGGTGCCGGGTGCCCAGGCGAACGCGTACGGCGAACTCGCCGAAGGCTTCGACATCGTCATCAACGCCACGTCCGCCGGCTTGAGCGGCGAGCCGACGGCCCTTCCTAGCATCGTCTTCGGCGAGCGCACGCTTGCCTACGAGATGGTCTATGGCCGGGAAACGTCTTTCATGCAAGCGGCTCGCCAGCGTGGCGCGCGCGTGAGCGACGGCCTCGGCATGCTGGTCGAGCAGGCGGCGGAATCCTTCTTCCTGTGGCGCGGCGTGCGGCCCGAAAGCCGAAGCGTGCTCGCCAGCCTGCGTGGCTAGGCGAGCGGGCGCGCTGCGCGTCCTCGTCATCGCGTGGAAGGCCTTCAGCTACACGCTCGGCGCGGTGGTCATCGCGTTTGCCATCGCGCAGCTGTGGTTCTATGCGCACATCGTTTATTGGTCGCATTACCCGCCGACGACGACGGCGTTCATGGAGCACCGGCTCGAGGCACTGCAGGCAAAGGATCCTCGCGCACGCCTGCTGCGGCAGTGGGTGCCCTACGAGCGCATTTCCATCCATCTGAAGCGCGCCGTCGTGGCCGCCGAGGACGCCCGCTTCCTCGACCATGAAGGCTTCGACTGGGAAATGATCCAGAAGGCGATAGAACGCAACGAGAAGCGGGGCAGGGTGGTCGCCGGCGCCTCGACCATCAGCCAGCAGCTGGCGAAGAATCTCTTCCTTTCCGGCGAGCGCTCATGGCTGCGCAAAGGACAGGAAGCGATCATCACCTGGATGCTCGAGAACACCCTTTCGAAGCGGCGCATCCTGGAGCTCTACCTGAATGTCGCCGAATGGGGCGAGGGCGGCGTGTTCGGCGCGGAGGCCGCCGCGCGGCGCCATTTCGGCCTGAGCGCAGCCAGCCTCGGGGCGGAACAGTCCGCCTGGCTGGCGGTGATCCTGCCCAGTCCGCGTCGCTACGAGCGCGGGCGCCTTACGCCCTATCTGGAGGGCCGCGTCAGCACCATCCTGGCTCGCATGGGAGCGGTGCAGATCCCCTGATACGCTTCGCGCATGCCTGAAGCGCTCGCCCGGCTCGAAATCGACGATCTGCAGCAAAGCCTGCGAGACATCCAGGCGCTGCTGGAGCAGGCCGGGCGCAACGTCGAGCTGCGCGCGCGGCTCGATGCCCTGCATGCGGCGGACATCGCCTTCATCCTCGAAGCACTGCCGCTCGAGCAGCGGCTTGCCGTCTGGGATCTCGTCAAGGCCGATCGCGACGGCGAGATCCTGCTCGAAGTGTCGGAGGCGGTGCGCGAGTCGCTCATCGCCAGCATGGACTCCGCCGAGCTCGTCGCGGCGGCCGAAACGCTTGAAGCGGACGAGCTCGCCGACATTGCCGCCGATCTTCCCGCCGGCGTCATGGAAGAGGTCGTGCAGTCCCTGCCGGCCGAGGAGCGGGAGCGACTGCGCGCGGCGCTTTCCTATCCGGAAGGCTCCGTCGGGGCGTTGATGGACTTCGAGCATGTCGCCGTGCGCGAAGACGTGACGCTCGAGGCCGTGACGCGGTTTTTGCGCCGCATGGATGAACTGCCCGACCATACCGATCAACTGTTCGTCGTCGATCGGGCCCAGCGCCTGAAGGGCACGCTGCCGCTGACGCGGCTCATCGTGTCGGACCTGGAGCTGCAGGTCGGCAAGGTGATGATCGCCGAAAGCATGAAGCTCTACGCGGAGGACTCCGCCGAGGATGCGGCCAACGCTTTCGAGCGCTACGACCTCGTTTCGGCGCCGGTCGTCGATTCCGCCGACACGCTGATCGGCCGTCTGACGGTGAACGCCGTGGTCGACTACATCCGCGAGCGCAGCGCCGAGTCCAGGCTTGCCGAGGCCGGCTTGCGCGAGGAGGAAGACGTCTTTGCGCCGGTGCTCGACAGCTTCAAGAATCGCT
Source organism: Burkholderiales bacterium (assembly GCA_036524215.1). Lineage (GTDB taxonomy): Bacteria > Pseudomonadota > Gammaproteobacteria > Burkholderiales > SG8-39 > SCGC-AG-212-J23. The sequence goes on along the minus strand of DATDCR010000309.1, from coordinate 17,904 downwards.
GGTCATGGCTCGCCGTCAACCTCGTCACGGCCTTCATCGCCTCGCGCGTCATCGGCCTGTTCGAAGGCTCGATCGCCCGGCTGGTCGCGCTCGCAGCGCTCATGCCGATCGTCGCCGGGGTGGGTGGAAACTCCGGCAACCAGACCATTACCATGATCGTGCGCGCGCTCGCGCTGGGCCAGATCCACGGCGGCTACTGGCGGCAGCTGCTGCGCAAGGAGATTGGCCTCGCGCTGCTGAATGGCGTCGTGTGGGGAACGCTGCTTGGCCTTGTCGCCTTCGCGTTCTACGGCAATGTCGCCCTCGGCGGCGTAATGGCGCTCGCCATGCTGCTCACACTGGTCTTGGCGGCCACCATGGGGGTGGCCATCCCCTGGCTTCGCTCGCGCTTCGGGCGCGATCCGGCGGTCGGCTCCTCGGTGCTGATTACCGCCTGCACGGATTCAGGCGGCTTCTTCATCTTCCTCGGCCTGGCTACGCTTTTCCTGATGTAAAGGCGACGCGCGCGGCAGCGAGCGTGGCCTCGATCTCCGCCGGGCCATGCGCGGCCGAAACGAATCCCGCCTCGTAGGCCGACGGCGCGAGATAAACGCCGTGCTCGAGCATGACGTGAAAGAAGCGGTTGAAGCGCTCGCGGTCGCACTGCATGACCTCGGCAAAGCTCCGCGGCGGCGTGGCGCGGAAGTAAAGCCCGAACATGCTGCCGATCGACTGCGCGCAAAACGTGACGCCCGCCTTCCTCGCCTCTGCGGCGAGCCCTTCGGTCAGCGATTTCGTCGTCGCCTCGATGCGCTCGAGGAAGCGCGGCTGCGCGACGAGCTGCAGCGTGGCGAGCCCGGCGGCCACCGCGATCGGATTGCCGGACAGCGTGCCGGCCTGGTAGACCGGGCCGAGGGGCGCCAGCTTCTCCATGATCTCCCGCCGGCCGCCGAGCGCGCCGAGGGGCAGGCCGCCGCCGATGACCTTGCCGAGGGTGGTGAGATCAGGCCGGATGCCAAAGCGCGCCTGCGCGCCGCCCAGCGCCACGCGGAACCCCGTCATCACCTCGTCGAGGATCAGTACCGCGCCGTGCCGCGTGCACTCCTCGCGCAGCGCTTCGAGAAAGCCAGGCACGGGCAGCACGAGATTCATGTTGCCGGCGACCGGCTCGACGATGACGCCGGCGATCTCGCTGCCGCGCGAGTCGAACAGCGCGCGCGCCTGGCTGACGTCGTTGTAGTCCAGCACGAGCGTATGCGCCGCCGTCTCTTCGGGCACGCCGGCGGAGCTCGGGTTGCCGAACGTAAGCGCGCCGGAGCCGGCTTTCACGAGGAGCGCATCTGCGTGCCCGTGATAGCAGCCCTCGAACTTGACGATGAGCTTGCGATTGGTGAAGCCCCGTGCCAGGCGGATCGCCGTCATCGTGGCTTCGGTGCCCGAAGAGACCAGGCGCACGCGCTCGAGCGACGGCACGAGCTCGCACAGCCGTTCGGCGAGCAAGGTCTCCGCGGCCGTCGGCGCCCCGTACGACAGCGCGCGCGCGGCGGCCGCCTGGACGGCGGAAACGACCGCCGGGTGCGTATGGCCGGCGATCATCGGTCCCCACGAGCCGACGTAATCGATGTACTGGCGGCCCTCTGCGTCCCAAAGGTAGGCCCCGGCGGCGCGCTCGAAGAAGCGCGGCGTTCCGCCCACGGCACGAAACGCCCGTACCGGCGAATTGACGCCGCCGGGAATGACCTTCTGGGCGCGTTCGAAGAGGGATTCGTTTTTCATGCGAACAGCCTTCCATAGTCGCGGGCGCGCTGCCGGATGTCGGGCGCCTCGAACAAATCGGTGATGACGGCGAGCAGATCGGCGCCGGCGGCAATCAGCTGCGGCGCGTTGCCGAGCGTAATGCCGCCGATGGCCGCGAGCGGAACCCCGAGCGACTTGGCCTGGCGGAATAGCTCGAGCGGCGCGCGCACCGCGTCGGGCTTGGTCGGTGAAGGGAAAACGCTGCCAAAGGCAACGTAGTCGGCCCTCGCTGCGACGCCGCGCCGGCCAAGCTCGAGATCGTCGTAGCAGGACACGCCGAAAATCTTAGCGCGCAGACGCCCGCGTGCCGCTTGCCAGTCGCCGTCCGCGCGCCCCAGGTGTGCGCCGGCGGCACCGGCCTCCAGCGCGAGATCGACATCGTCGTTGACGATCACCGGCACGCCGTATTCGCCGGCCAGCCGCACGATGCGCTTTGCTTCGGCAAGATTCCCCGGCTTGCCGCGATACTGCAGCAGCGCGATGCCGCCTTCGAGCGCGAGTCGAACCTTGGCTTCGAGCGCCGCGGCCTGCGGCGTGATGGCGTAGAGTCCCCGCAGCTTCTTCATGATGCGAAGAACCGCTGCGGCACGAATTGTCCTCGGCCGGGCTTGAACCCCGCCTGCAGCGCGCGCCAGGTGAATTGCTGCGCATCGGCTGCCGCTTGCTCGACCGGCCGGCCGAGCGCCAGATAGGCAGCGATGGCCGAGGCGAGCGTGCAGCCCGAACCGTGGTAGCTGCCGGGAAGCCTCGGCCAGCGGTCCTCCCGCACCACGCCGTTCTTGTCGTACAGCGTATTGCGGACATCGTCGGTCGCCTCGTGCGTTCCGGTGATGAGCACGTAGCGACAACCGTGCTCGACCAAACGGCGGGCGCAGCGCGCAAGGTCCGTTTCCGGCGCCGCGAGGCGCCGCGCTTCGACGCTGTTAGGCGTGAGCACGGTGGCGCGCGGCAGGATGTGCCCCAGCAGGGCGTCGATCGTGTCCGACCCCGCGAGCGTGTCGCCGCGGCCGGACGCCAGCACCGGATCCACGACGAAGGGAACCGCCGGTTGCGTGGCCACGATGCTCGCCACGGCGCGCGCGTTCGCCGCCGAACCGAGCACGCCCGCCTTGAATGCGGCAACCTGCAAGTCATCGAGGAGGCGTCGCGCCTGGGCCGTAATCCACGCCGCGTCAATGTTCAGCATGCGCGCGACGCCGGCGGTGTCCTGCTCGGTGACAGCCGTGAGGACGCACAGCGGATGGCAACGAAGCGCGGCGATCGTGAGCACGTCGGCTTGAAGCCCCGCGCCACTCGTAGGATCGCTGGCTGCGAAGGTGAGCACCGTCGGCGGTGAAGCGGGTTGCGGGGCCGGCGGAGATGACGACATGAGTTAATATCCCGGCCCATTCTATGACCGAAAATCAAGTGCAGTACAAGACGTGGATGTGCCTGATTTGCGGCTGGGTATACGACGAAGCGGCAGGCCTTCCCGACGAAGGCATCGCACCCGGTACGCGCTGGGAAGACGTGCCGATGAACTGGACCTGTCCGGAGTGCGGCGCGCGCAAGGAAGATTTCGAGATGGTCGAGATTTGAGTGCGGTAAAATCTGCGCCGGACGGCGCATGTCCTCGATCAATCTGACGCACCACTTCCTGATCGCCATGCCGAACATGGCCGATCCGTACTTCGCGAAGAGCCTCACGTATATCTGCGAGCACAACGACCAGGGCGCTCTCGGCCTGGTGGTGAACCGCCCGATCGACATGACGCTGCAGGCGCTTTTCGAGCGCCTCTCGCTCTCGCTGCGCGACGGGGCGATCTCGGATGCGCCGATCTACTTCGGCGGGCCGGTGCAGACCGACCGTGGCTTCGTGCTGCACGAGCCGGCGGGCAACTGGCAATCGACCCTGCGGGTGGGGGCGCAAATCGGTCTCACCACGTCGAAGGACATCCTGGAGGCGGTCGGACGCGGCGAAGGACCGGCGCGCATGCTGGTGACGCTCGGTTATGCCGGCTGGTCGCCGGGCCAGCTCGAGCACGAGCTTTCGCAGAATGCCTGGCTCACCGTCGAGGCGCGCGACGCCATCCTGTTCGACGTGCCGGCCGAGGAGCGCCTGCCAGCGGCGATGGAGCTGCTCGGCGTCGATTTCGCGCGCCTGCAGGACGAAGCAGGACATGCCTGAGCGGGCGAGAACCGTTCTTGCATTCGATTTCGGCTTGAAGCGCATTGGAGTGGCGGTTGGCGAGCCTGAACTGGGCACCGCGCATCCGCTGCCGCCGATCGCGGCGCCCGGATTCGACACCATCGCCAAGCTTGTCGCCGAGTGGCAGCCGGCGCAGATCGTGATCGGCCTTCCGGTCGCGCCGAACGGCGAGCATCCGCTTGCCAAGCGCGTCGAGCGCTTCGCGCGCCAGCTGGAAGGACGCTTTCGCATTCCCGTGGCGCGCGTCGACGAGCGGTTCACCTCGGTGGAAGCGCAGAGCCGGCTGCGCGGCGTGAAGAAAAGCAGCATCGACTCGGTCGCCGCGCAGCTCATCCTGGAGCAATACTTTGATCAAGCTGCCTGAGGCGGAGAAGCTCTGTGAGCAGCTCGCCGCCGAGCTGCGGCCGCACATCGGGCCGAAGAGCGCCATGATCGGCCTCTACACCGGCGGTGCCTGGCTCGCGGAGCGGCTGCACCAGCGCCTCGCGCTGAAGGAGCCGCTCGGGCTCATGGATATCGCTTTCTACCGGGACGATTACCACGCGCAGGGCCTGCACCATGATCCCAAGCGCACGAAGATCCCGTTCGACGTCAATGGCCGGCATCTCCTCCTGGTCGACGACGTGCTGTATACGGGGCGCACCGTGCGCGCCGCGATGAACGAGCTGTTCGATTACGGCCGGCCGGCGAGCATCACGCTCGCGGTGCTCGCCGACCGCGGCGGGCGTCAGCTGCCGATCTGCGCGCAGTTCTGCGGCGCACGCGTCGAGGTGCCCGAGGGCATGCGCCTTCGCCTGAAGCGCGAGGACAACGGCAAGCTGGCCCTGGTCCTGGAGGCGCAAAGTGCAGCGTAATCCGCAGCTCAATGACAAGGGCGAGCTGCAGCATCTCCTGTCGATCGAAGGCCTGCCGCGCGAGATCCTGGTGCAGATCCTCGACACCGCCGAATCCTTCGTCGGGGTCACCGAGCGCGAGGTGAAGAAGGTGCCGCTGCTGCGCGGCAAGAGCGTCTTCAACCTGTTCTTCGAGCCCTCGACACGCACGCGCACCACTTTCGAGATCGCCGCCAAGCGTCTGTCGGCCGACGTCATCAATCTGAATATCGCGCTCTCGTCGCAGACCAAGGGCGAGTCGCTTCTCGACACGGTGGCGAACCTTTCCGCCATGCAGGCCGACATCTTCGTCGTGCGCCACGACTCTTCGGGCGCCCCGTTCCTCATCGCACGGCACGTGAAGCCGCACGAGCACGTGGTGAACGCGGGCGACGGCCGCCATGCGCATCCGACGCAGGGCCTGCTGGATCTCTTCACCATCCGGCACTACAAGAAGGAATTCGGCGGCCTGGTCGTCGCCATCGTCGGCGACGTGCTGCATTCGCGCGTTGCGCGCTCCCTGATCCACGGCTTGACCACCCTGGGCGCGCCGGAAGTACGGGTGATCGGGCCGCAGACGCTGCTGCCGACCGGGGTGGAAGCGTTGGGCGTGCGGGTGTTCAACGACATGCGCGAAGGCCTGCGCGACTGTGATGTCGTCGTCATGCTGCGGCTGCAGAACGAACGGATGAAGGGCGCGCTGCTGCCATCGGCGCAGGAATACTTCAAGCACTACGGGCTGACGCTCGAAAAGCTGCAGCTCGCCAAGCCCGAGGCCATCGTGATGCATCCCGGACCGATGAATCGCGGTGTCGAGATCGACTCTTCGGTCGCCGACGGGCCGCATTCGGTCATCCTGCCGCAGGTCACCTTCGGCATCGCCGTGCGCATGGCGGTGATGAGCATCGTGGCGGGGAATTGATGAAGCTCCTGATCAAAGGCGCGCGCATCGTCGATCCGGCGAGCGGACGCGACTCGGCCGGCGACCTGTACCTCGCCGACGGAAGAATAAGCGACCAGTTCGCCCATCCGGATCGCGTCCTCGAAGCCAAAGGCCTGGTCGCGGCGCCGGGGTTGATCGACATTTCCGCCCGGCTGCGCGAGCCCGGCTTCGAGTACAAGGCGACGCTGGAATCGGAGATGGACGCGGCGGTCGCCGGCGGCGTGACGAGCCTCGCTTGCCCGCCCGACACGGATCCGCCGCTCGACGAGCCCGGGCTCGTCGACATGCTGCGCGGGCGGGCGAAGGCGCTTTCCCGCGCGCGCGTCTATCCCGTCGGCGCGCTCACGGTGAAGCTGGCGGGCGAGCGCCTGACGGAGATGGCCGAGCTCGCCGAAGCGGGCTGTGTCGCCTTTTCGCAGGCCAATGTGCCGCTCGCCGACACGCAGGTGCTCTGGCGCGCGCTGCAGTACGCCGCGACATTCGGCTTTCCCGTCTGGCTGCGCGCCGAGGATGTTTGGCTCGCGAAGGGCGGCGTATCCCACGACGGCGAGGTGGCAACGCGGCTGGGCCTCCCCGGCATCCCGCCCTTCGCGGAGACCATCGCGCTCGGCACGGCGCTCGAGCTGGTGCGCGCGACCGGGGCGCGGGTCCATTTCTGCCGGCTCTCCACCGTCGGCGCCATCGAGATGATGCGCGCGGCGAAGCGGGAGGGATTGCCGGTCACCTGCGATGTCGGCATCCACCACCTCCATCTGTGTGATCTGGACATCGGCTATTTCGATTCGAATTGCCGCCTCGCGCCGCCGCTGCGCAGCCAGCGCGACCGCGATGCCTTGTCGCGAGCCCTGGAGGACGGCACGATCGACTGCGCCTGCTCGGACCACACGCCGGTCGATGAAGACGGCAAGCACCTGCCGTTCGGCGAGGCCGAGCCCGGCGCGACCGGCCTGGAGCTGCTGCTGCCGCTGACCTTGAAATGGGGCGAGACCCGCAAGCTGCCGCTTGCCCGATCGCTCGCCCGCATCACCTGCGACGCCGCCCGCATCCTCGGCGTGCAGTCCGGCCGGCTTGCCGTGGGCGCGCCGGCCGACGTGGTCATCTTCGATCCGGGCGCGGGGCTGCGCCTCACGGCCGAGACCTTGAAGAGCCAGGGCAAGAACACGCCGTTCATCGGGTATGAGTTGCCCGGCCGCGTGCGCTACACCATCGTCGCGGGCAACGTGGTCTACGAAAACGAGCGAGTCCCCGGCGCGCGATGAGCAAGCGCGTCGCGATCTTTGCGCTCGCGCTGCTTACCGCCTGCGGTTCCGCGCCGAAGAAGGGCGGCTACTACAAGGACGACGGCCCCGAGGCGAATCCGCCGGGCAATCTTGCCAGCGTTCCGGACGCGAGGCCGCGCGTCGAGCCGCTGCATCGCTTTGCGAATCGACCCTACGAGGTGTTCGGCAAGAAATACGTGCCGCTCGCTTCGGTGCAAGCCTTCCGCCAACGCGGCATCGCCAGCTGGTACGGCAAGCGATTCCATGGCCAGAAGACGGCGAGCGGGGAGACCTACGACATGTATGCCATGACGGCGGCGCACCCGACGCTGCCGATTCCCAGTTATGCGCGCGTGAAGAGCCTGCGCACCGGCGCCACGGTGGTGGTGCGCATCAATGACCGCGGGCCGTTTCATTCCAGCCGCATCATCGATCTTTCCTACGTGGCGGCCTATCGCCTGGGCCTTTTGGGCACGGGCAGCGGCGAAGTGGAGATCGAAAGCGTCATTCCCGGGCGCCTATAATCCGCAGCTTTCCGGTTGCGCCCCCTGCTTCTTATGCTTCGCCTTCTCGCTGCGCTGCTACTTTTCATGTGCATGGCGGCGCAAGCGTCGACGCCACCGCTGCCTTCCGTCGGGGGCAAGGCCTGGGTCGTCGGCGATGTAACGAGCGCCCAGCTGCTCGCGAGCGAAAAGGCCGACGAGCGTTTCGAGCCGGCCTCGCTGACGAAGCTCATGACGGCTTACCTCGTCTTTGCGGCGCTGCGCGAAAAGAAGCTCGCCCTCGAGCAGCCGGTGCCGGTATCCGAGCGCGCATGGCGCGCGCCGGGCTCGCGCATGTTCATCGACCCGCGCCGGCCGGTGACGGTGGAAGAGCTGATCAAGGGGATGGAGGTGCAGTCCGGCAACGACGCCTGCATCGCGCTCGCCGAGGCGGTGGCCGGGAGTGAAGACGCCTTCGCGCAGATGATGAACCGCCAAGCGGAACGGCTCGGCATGAAGAACACGCACTTCATGAATGCCACGGGACTGCCGGACGCGCAGCACTACAGCACGGCGCGCGACCTCTACATTCTGGCAGCGGCGCTGATCAGCGATTTTCCCAATGATTACGCCAAGTACTACGCCATCAAGGAGTTCCGCTACAACAACATCACGCAGCCGAACCGCAACCGCCTGCTGTGGCTCGACCCCACGGTCGACGGCGTAAAGAGCGGGCACACCGAAGCGGCCGGTTACTGCCTGATTGCGTCTTCGCGCCGCAATGGCCGCCGGCTGCTTTCCGTGCTGCTGGGCGCCGCCTCCGAAGCGGGGCGCGCGCAGGAATCGCAGAAGCTCCTCAACTGGGGGTTCCAGTTCTTCGACAGCGTGAAGCTCTATTCCAGCGGCGAGGCGGTGCGCAGCCTGGACGTGTGGAAGGGAGCGCAACGCAGCGTGAAGGCCGGCGTGAAGGGCGATCTCTTCGTGGCGGTGCCGAAAGGCGGGACCGAGAGACTGAAGGCGGAGCTCGTCTCCCAGCAGCCGCTCGTCGCGCCGCTCGCCAGCGGACAGCGCGTCGGCACGCTGCGCATCACGTTCGACGGCAAGCCGCTCGCCGAGCACCCGCTGGTCGCGCTCGAGGCGGTCGGGCCGGCCGGCATCTTCGTCCGCGCGTGGGATACACTCAGGCTGTGGATCAAATAGGGCCGGTATTCCTGAACGGCGAATTCCTGCCGTTGCAGGACGCCAAGGTCTCGGTGCTGGACCGCGGCTTCATCTTCGGCGACGGCGTGTACGAGGTCGTGCCGGTGTATTCGAAAGTGCCGTTCCGGCTCGACGAGCACCTGGCGCGCCTGGAGCGCAGCCTGGCGGCGGTCGGCATCCGCAATCCGTACACGCGCGAGCAATGGCGCGCTTTCATGGCCGGCATCATCCAGCGCCAGCCCTTCGACGACCAGGGCGTGTACTTCCAGGTGACGCGCGGCGTCGCGAAGCGCGACCATGCTTTCCCGAAGCACGCCGAGCCGACCGTGTTCATGATGTCCAACCCTCTCGTGAACCCGCCGCGCGAGCAGGTGGAGAGCGGCGCCGCGGCGATCACCGCGCGCGATTACCGCTGGCTGCGCTGCGATATCAAATCGATCTCGCTCATCGGCAACGTGCTGCTGCGGCAACTTTCCGCCGAAGCGCAGGCCGCGGAAACGATCCTCTTGCGCGACGGGATGCTGACCGAGGCGTCCGCCTCCAACGTATTCATCGTCAAGTCCGGCGTGATCCAGTCGCCGCCGAAGAACGAGCTGATCCTGCCGGGCATCACCTACGATGTCGTCGTCGAGCTCGCGCGCGCGAACGGCCTCGCCATCGAGTTCCGCGAGATTCCCGAGGCGCAGCTGCGTGCCGCCGACGAAATCTGGGTCACTTCCTCTTCCAAGGAAATCCTCGCCATCGTGCGGCTCGACGACGCGCCGGTCGGCGACGGCCGTCCCGGGCCTGTCTTCCGGCGCATGTATCGGCTCTACCAGGATTTCAAGCAGAGGGTGATGCGCGCGGGGCGGCACGAGTCCGTTTCGGCCTGAGGGCTCAGCCGATGCCGGTCGTTCCCGACGCCTCGCCGCTGGCGTTTCCGTGCGACTTTCCGATCAAGGTGATGGGACGCAAGCAGCCGGGATTCGCGCAGGCCGTCATCGACGTGGTGCTGAAACACGCGCCGGACTTCGATCCGGCGACGGTGGAAATGCGGCCCAGCCGGCAGGGCCGCTACCTCAGCGTGACCTGCGTCATTCGAGCCACCTCGCGTGAGCAGCTCGACGCGCTCTATCAGGAGCTTTGCGACCATCCATCGGTGGTGATGGTGTTATGACCGTGGTCGACGAGATCGTCATCCGCCGGCTGGGGCGGCGCGACTACCGCGAGACGCTGCAAGCCATGCGCCGCTTCACATTGGAGCGTGATGACGCCACCTCCGATGAGATCTGGCTGCTCGAGCATCCGCCGGTGTACACGCTCGGCCAGGGCGCCGCCGCCGTCAGCGTCGCGAATGGCGTCCCGGTGGTTCAGGCGGACCGGGGCGGCGAGGTGACCTACCATGGTCCGGGGCAAGTCGTGGCCTATACGCTGATCGATCTCGGCCGGCGGGGGATCAAGGTGAAGAATTTCGTGCACCTCCTCGAGCAGGCAGTGATCGATTTGGTCGGCAGCCGCGCCGAGCGGCGCGCCGGCGCGCCGGGTGTCTACGTGGACGGCGCAAAGCTTGCGGCCCTCGGCATCCGCGTCTCGCGCGGCAGGGCGTACCATGGCCTTGCGCTCAATGTCGACATGGACCTCTCGCCGTTCTCCGCCATCGATCCTTGCGGCTATCCCGGACTGCGCGTGACGCAGACGCGCGAGCTCGGCATCGCCGGTACGCCGGCGCAGATCGGCGAGGCGCTCGTCGGGCTGTTGGTGAAGGCGATTACCGATGCGTGAGCCGGGCGTAAAGCAGAAGGGCCAGGCGAAGACGATCCGGATCGTGCCCAAGGCGGCGCCGTTGCCGAAGCCGTCGTGGATCCGCGTGCGCGCCGCCGGACCGAATTCGCGCTTCCACGACATCAAGGCCATCCTGCGCGAGCAGCGCCTGCATACGGTGTGCGAGGAAGCCTCGTGCCCCAACATCGGCGAATGCTTCGGCAAGGGCACCGCGACCTTCATGATCCTCGGCGACATCTGCACGCGCCGCTGCCCGTTCTGCGACGTCGCCCACGGCCGGCCGCTCGCGCCGGACGCCGAGGAGCCGCGCCATCTTGCCGAGACGATCGCGCGCCTGCGCCTGCGGTATGTCGTGATCACGAGCGTCGATCGCGACGATCTGCGCGACGGCGGGGCGCAGCATTTCGTCGATTGCATCCGCGCCGTGCGCGCGGCCAGCCCGCAAACCGCGATCGAAGTCCTGGTACCGGATTTTCGCGGCCGCATGGAGCGCGCGCTCGAGGTGCTCGCCGCGGCGCCGCCCGACGTAATGAACCACAACCTCGAGACCGTGCCGCGCCTGTACAAGAAAGCGCGGCCGGGCGGCGATTACCGCCATTCGCTCGCGCTTCTGCAACGCTTCAAGCAGCTTTACCCCGCGGTGCCGACCAAGTCCGGGCTGATGGTCGGATTGGGCGAGACGGATGAGGAAATCGTCCAGGTAATGCGCGACCTGCGCGCGCACGAAGTCGACATGCTGACGATCGGCCAATACCTGCAGCCCTCGGCGCACCATCTGCCGGTCGAGCGCTACGTCGAACCGTCCATCTTTGCCGTGTTCGACGCGCAAGCCACCGCGCTCGGCTTCAAGCACGCCGCGATCGGCCCGCTCGTGCGCTCGTCCTACCACGCCGATCAGCAGGCGCATCAAGCCGGCGTCGCCTGACGCATGAAGCTCGGCGCCGCCTTGGCCCTCGGGCTCGTGCTTTGCGCCGGCGCGGCGCTCGCCGAGCCGCGCTCGGTCTTCATCGAGGACCTGACCTGGCCGGAAGTGAAAGCCGCGATCGAAGCGGGCAAGACGACGGCGATCTACTACGCCGGCAGCACGGAGCAGAACGGTCCGCACATGGCGCTCGGCAAGCACAACTTTGTCGCCCGCCACGTGGCGCAGCGCATTGCCGAGCAACTGGGCAATGCGCTCGTCTACCCCGTGCTGCCTTTCGCACCGACCGGCGATGCGGCGAAGCCGAGCCTGCACATGCGCTTTGCCGGCAGCGTGACGCTCTCGGAGGGCACATTCGGCGCGGTGGCGCGCGAGGTTTCCTTAAGCGCCGCGACGGCCGGCTTCAAGAACATTGCGTTGATGGGCGACCATGGGGGCGGGCAGGAAACGCTGGCGCGCGTCGCCGCCGAATTGAGCGCACAGCTCGCGCCGCGCGGCGTTCGCGTGCATTACATCGGCGACCTGTACTACAAGTCCTTCACGCAGGTGCGCGCTTACCTGCGCGCTCACGGCCTGCCGCCGGGCGATCACGCCAGCATCGAAGACACGTCCGAGCTGATGTTTGTCGACAAGGAAGGGCGCTGGATCCGCAAGGACAGGCTGGCGCCTGGCAGCGAGGCGTCGGGGGTGGAAGGCGATCCACGCCAGGCGTCGGCGCAAGCGGGGAAGATCTTCATCGACTTCAAGATCGACGCCGCGGTGGCGCAGATCCGGCGCCTGACCGACGAGCGGCGGCGATAATGCGCTTCTGCTTCTCCATGCGCGCCGCCATCCTCGCCGTTGCCCTGATCAGCTGGTCCGCCGGGGCGCTGGGCCAGTTGGAAGGCATCAGCTCGCGCGACGCGTCGGCCGCGCTGAAGGCCGCGCTCGAAAAAGGCAGCCTCGCCGCAGTGGCGAGCCTGGGCCGCACGGACGGCTTCCTCGGCAATCCGCAGGTCCGTATCCCCCTTCCAGAGTCGGCCCAACGCGCCGAGCGGCTCCTGCGGCGTTTCGGCATGGGAAGCTATGCCGATGAGCTCCAGGTCACGATGAATCGTGCCGCGGAAGCGGCCGTACCGGAAGCGCGCAGTCTCTTCATCGAGTCGGTGAAGAAGATGACGGTGCAGGACGCGAAGGGCATCGTAAGCGGCGGCGACACCGCGGGCACCGAGTATTTCCGGCGCACGACGCGCGAGCAGCTCCACCGGCGCTTCCTGCCGATCGTGCAGCAGGCCACCGCGCGCGTCGACCTGGCGCGCAAATACGAGGACTACGCCGACAAGGCGGCCGCCGTCGGGCTTCTCAAGAAGGAAGACGCCGATCTCGACCAGTACGTGACGGCGAAGGCGCTCGAGGGCCTGTACTTCATGGTCGGCGAGGAGGAGAAGAAGATCCGCAAGGACCCGATCGGCGCCGGCTCCAGCATCATTCGCAAGGTCTTCGGCGCGCTCTCCGGCTCGCGCTGACGTATTAGTGCGCCTGATCCCAGTTGTCGCCGATGCCGACGTCGACGACCAGCGGGACATCGAGCGTATGCACGCCTTGCATGAGCGCGCGCACGTTGTGCTTCACCGTGTCGACTTCCTCGTCCGGCACTTCCAGGACCAGCTCGTCGTGCACCTGCATGATGAGCTTGCTCTTCAGCCCTTCGCGCTCGAGGAAGCCCTGCACCGCGACCATCGCCAGCTTGATGAGATCGGCCGCCGTGCCCTGCATCGGCGCATTGATTGCGGCGCGTTCGGCCGCCTGCCGGCGAACGGGCGCGCCGCTTTTCAGCTCCGGCAGCCATAGGCGCCGGCCGAAGACCGTCTCGACGTAGCCCAGCTCCTTGGCGCCGCGCCGCGTCTCGTCCATGTAGCGCTTCGCGCCCGGATAGCGCGCGAAGTAGCGGTCGATATACGTCTGCGCGGTGCCGCGGTCGATGCCGAGATTCTGCGCCACGCCGAAGGACGACATGCCGTAGATCAGGCCGAAGTTGATGACCTTCGCCACCCGGCGCTGGTCCGCCTCGACGGCGGAGATCGGTACGCCGAAGACCTCGGCAGCGGTGGCGCGGTGGATGTCCTCGCCGGCGGCGAAGGCGCGGCGCAGGCTCTCGTCGCCGGAAAGGTGAGCCATGATGCGCAGCTCGATCTGCGAGTAATCGGCCGACACGATCTTCGCGCCGGGCGGCGCGATGAAGCACGAGCGGATGCGCCTTCCGGCCGGCGTGCGGATCGGGATGTTCTGCAGGTTCGGCTCGTTGGAGGAAAGCCGCCCGGTGACCGCGGTGGTCTGCGAGTACGTGGTGTGTACGCGCCGCGTCTGCGGGTTGATGCTGCGCGGCAGCTTGTCCGTGTAGGTCGACTTCAGCTTCGAGAGCGCGCGATGCTCGAGGATCAGCCGCGGCAATGGATGGTCGAGCGCCAGCTCGGCGAGCGAGTCCTCGTCGGTGGAAGGCTGGCCGGAGGGCGTCTTTTTCTTGACCGGCAGCTTTTGCCGCTCGAAGAGGATTTCCTGGATCTGCTTCGGCGAGCCCAGATTGAAGGGCTGGCCCGCTGCGTCATAGGCCTTCTGCTCCAGTGCGAGGATCTCCTTGCCGAGCTCCTGGCTCTGCGCCTCCAGCTTCACGCGATCGAGCAGCACGCCGTTCCTCTCCATGCGGAACAGCACCGGCAGCACCGGCAGCTCGATCTTCGCGTACACGAAGTCGAGCTTTGCATCGGCGGCGATGCGCGGGTGGAGCAGCTCGTGCAGGGCCAGCACGCAATCGGCTTTCCCGGCGGCGTAGGCGCTGGCGCGCACGATATCGACCGACGAAAAGGCGATGCGCGAAGCACCCTTGCCCGTCACTTCATCGTAGGACAGCGTGTTCCAGCCGCAGTGGCGTTGCGCGAGGCTCGCCAGCTCGTGGCGCTCGTGCACTTCGAGCACGTAGGACTCTAGGATCGTGTCGTGCACGCAGCCGGCGAGCTGGAGGCCCTGATTGGCGAGCAAATGGCAATCGAGCTTCACGTCCTCGCCGACCTTGGCGCAGTCGGGGCGCTCGAGCCAGGGCCGCAGCAGCGCCAGCGCGCGATCGAGCGGTACCTGGCTTGCGATGCCTGGATAGTCGTGCCCGAGCGGCAGGTACACCGCCTCGTCGGCGAAAGCGAACGCGAGGCCGACCAGGCGCGAGCTCATCGGCTCGTCACCCGCGCCGACGCTGCAAAAACCGACCAGCGGCGTCGCCTCGATCTTCAGCAGCAGGTCCTTCAGCTCTTTTTCGTCGACGACGGCGCGCACGCGCCGTTTCTGCGGCGCATTGCCCGCCACGGCTGCCGGCGTGCTTGCCTCGCCGGCGGGAGCGTTCTCGACTTCCTTGAGCCAGGTCTTGAAGCCGAAGCGTTCGTACTGCGCGCGCTGGCGCGCGGGATCGCCATGGCCGTCGACGAGGGCCTCGAGCGTGATGGGTAGCGGCACGTCGCGCTTCACGGTGAGGAGATGGCGCGCGGTCGGCAGCCAGTCCTTCACCTTGCGCAGGTTCTCGCCGGCGAGCCCGCTGATCTCGTCCGCATGCGCGATCACTCCTTCGAGCGAGCCGTACTGCTGGATCCACTTGCACGCGGTCTTCGGGCCGACCTTGTCGACGCCCGGGATGTTGTCGATCTGGTCGCCGATCAGCGCCAGGTAGTCGACAATCCTCTCCGGCGGCACGCCGAACTTCGCCTTCACGCCTTCGCTGTCGAGCTTCTCGTTCGACATGGTGTTGATCCACAACGTGCGTGCGTCGACCAGCTGCGTCAGGTCCTTGTCGCCGGTCGAAATGACGGTGTGCCAGCCACGCGCCTTGGCCTGCTCGACCAGCGTCGCGATGACGTCGTCGGCTTCGACGCCGTCGATGCAAAGAAGCGGCCAGCCGAGCGCCTTGACCGCCTCGTGCAGCGGCTCGACCTGCCGCGACAGATCGTCGGGCATCGCGCTGCGCGTCGCCTTGTACTGCGGGTAGACGTCGTCGCGGAAGGTCTTGCCCTTGGCGTCGAATACGCAGGCGCGCGCCTGCGCCTTGTAGTCGGTGGCGAGCTTCCGTAGCATGTTGAGCACGCCATAGATGGCGCCGGTCGGCTCTCCGGTCTTCGGGCTCCTTAGCTCGGGCAGCGCGTGGAATGCGCGGTACAGGTAAGAAGAGCCGTCGACCAGCAACAGCGTTTTTTCTGGACCGTTCTCCACTTATGACACAAGAGAAACTACTGAAGGCGGCCGGCCTCGGCCACGAGATCTCCGCGCGCGAGGCGTGGAAGCTGTTCGGAATTATGGCAGAGTTCTTCGAGGCGACCGAGCGCCTCGCCGGCATCCGCCCGGCCGTCTCCGTCTTCGGCAGCGCACGCATGCAGCCGGGCACGCCGTATTACGAGCTCGGTGAACAGACCGCGCGCCTGCTCTCCGACGCAGGCTTCGCCGTGTTCTCCGGCGGCGGTCCCGGCCTGATGGAAGCGACCAACAAAGGCGCCTTCGAAGGTGGCGGCGTGGCCGTCGGGCTCAACATCGACCTGCCGCGCGAGCAGCCGTCGAGCCGCTATCAGCACATCAGCCTGCGCTTCAAGCACTTCTTTGCGCGCAAGGTGATGTTCGCCAAGTTCGCCAGCGCGTACGTGGTCCTGCCCGGCGGCTTCGGCACGCTCGACGAGCTGTTCGAAGCGCTGACCCTGGTGCAGACGGGCAAGACGCGCCAGATGCCGATCATCCTCGTGCACGAGCCGTTCTGGCGCGGCCTGCTGGCGTGGTTCGAAGAGCGCCTCGTGGAGGAAGGCATGATCGACGCGACCGACACGAAGCTGGTGCAGGTCTGCAACCAGCCGCAGGAAGTCGTGGACGCCATCTTCGCCTTCTACGAGAAGCGCGGCTTCGAGCCTTCGCCGGCGGAGCGCGAGGTGCTGCTCAACCTGTGACCGGCCGCGCCTTTGCGTGGCGTCAAAGGGGCGCGCAAGCCGGTTTAGTAGAATCTTTTCATGCGCCTCGTGGCGGTGTTCCTGTTGCTATGCGCCGCCGGCCTTTCGCTCGCGCAGGACAAGCTTGAACCCCTCGCCGAGCCCTTGCCGCCGCCGCCGATCGCGGGTCCGGACGAGCCCGCGGTACGCATCCCGGTGCAGGATCGCGACAGGGTCGAGGAAGTGCGCGACGGCGGGCGGGTGGTGATGCTCAAGGTCACGCCACCCGGCGGCAAGCCGTACTACCTCGTCGATACTACGGGCAGCGGCAACTGGATGCGACGCGACTCGCTCGACGACGGCGTGCGCGTGCCGATGTGGCCGCTCTACGAATTCGAATAGCTTGTCGGTCTACACCCCTGTCACGCAGGAGCAGCTGGCCGCATGGCTGGGCCAGTATTCGATCGGCAGGCTCGAATCCTTCGAGCCGATCGCGGCGGGCATCGAGAACACGAATTTCTTCGTCCATACGACGCAGGGCCGCTATGTGCTCACCCTCTTCGAGCGGCTGCCGGCGGCGGAGCTGCCGTTCTACCTGAACCTGATGGCGCACCTCGCGCGCCACGGCATTCCTTCGCCCGCGCCGATCGCGGACCTGAGGGACCAGTATCTGCAGGAGCTGAACGGCAAGCCGGCCGCCCTCGTCACCTGCCTGCCGGGCCGCTCGCTCGAGCGACCCGGCAGTGCCGAGTGCGCACAGCTCGGTGCGCTGCTCGCGCGCATGCATCTCGCGGGACGTTCGTATCCGGCTTATCTCGACAACCCGCGCGGCCCCAAGTGGTGGCGGCTTGCCGCGGCGGACGTGCATGGTTTCCTCGATGCGCAGCAGCAGGCGCTGCTGACCGACGAGCTGGCCTTCCAGCTGCAGCAGCGCTTCCCCGACCTGCCGCGCGGCCCGATTCACGCCGATCTCTTTCGCGACAACGCGCTCTTCGACCAGGCGCGTATCTCGGGCGTCATCGACTTCTACTTCGCGGGCGTCGACTGCCTGCTGTTCGACCTCGCCGTGTGCGCTAATGACTGGTGCCTCGTCGATCCGGCAGCGGATCCGACGCTCGATCGCAGCCGCACGCAAGCCATGCTGGCGGCCTACGAAAGCGTGCGCCCTCTGGGCGAGCTCGAGCGCTCGGCCTGGCCGGTGATGCTGCGCGCGGCGGCGCTGCGCTTCTGGCTTTCGCGCCTGCACGACTTCCACTTGCCGCGTCCCGGCATGCTGGTCCATGCGCACGACCCGGAGCATTTCCGCAGGATCCTCGAATGCAGGCGCGCATCGTAACGGCGGCGCGCGGCGCGCGCTGGCTCGGCGAGGGCTGGCGGCTGTTCCGCGCCTCGCCGCTGGGGTGGATCGCGGCGGTATTCGCGTACTGGTTCCTGATGACGCTCGTGTCCATGCTGCCGCTGGTCGGCGTCGCTGCGGCCGGCATCCTCGTCCCGGCGTTCTCGGTCGGTTTCATGGCGCTCGCACGGGCGGCGGCCAACGGTGCACGGCTGGAGTTCCGGCTGCTCTTCGACGGCT
>DATDCR010000308.1:0-4223 GCA_036524215.1 Burkholderiales bacterium | reverse complement strand
CCGTCGCTATGGCGTCTTCTTCGCCGTGCGGGTCACGGCGTTGAAGAAGTCGTAGATCCCGGTCTCGCTCATGTGGCGCGCATCGGCGAGCTCGCCGGCGCGCGTCGCATAGAGCACTTCGTTGTCCGCCGAGAGCACGACCGCGGCCGGGATGCCCTTCTTCGTCGGATGGCCGTAGGCGGTGACGAGGTCGAGGTTGCGGTCGAAGCGGCCGACGTCCACCTTCACCACGTTGAACTCGCGCTTGATGAGCTCGGCGTTGCGCCCACCCTGCAGCGCCTTGTCGAGCGCGCGGCAGTCCGGGCACCAGTTGGCGCCGAAGATGAGCAGCACCGGTCGCCCCGTGTTCCGCGCTTCGCTAAGCGCATGGCGCACATCGGCCTTCGCATCGCGCGTCTCGTCGTACGGCCCGGGATCGGCGAACGCCGCCGTCGCGATCAGCAATGCCAGCACGACAGCGAAAAATCTCATCACAGCTCCCGCGTCATGAACGTACTGTACGGGTCTTCGACATAGTCTGCGAAGGGTCCGCACTCGCGGAAGCCGAACCGCTGGTAGAGGCCGCGCGCCGGCGCGAAGGCTTCCATCGAGCCCGTCTCGAGGCTCAGGCGCCGGTACGAGCGCCGCTTCGCCTCGTCCATGATGTGCTGCAGCATCCGGGCGGCAACGCCTCTGCGCAGATGCGCCGTGGCGGTGCGCATCGACTTCACCTCGCCATGCTGCCGGTCGATCTCCTTCAGCGCGCCGCAGCCGAGCAGCTCGCCGTTCTCCCAGGCGCTCCAGACCGTGACGTTCGGCTGCCGCAGCCCGTCGAGGTCGAGCGCGTGCACGCTTTCCGCCGGCGAGGTCTCGAACGCCTCGCGCAGATGCTGCTCGAGGAGCCCGATCATCTGCGGGTGCATCAGGTCGTCGACGCGGATTTCCACGCTACTTCGGGAATTTGCTTTCGCGCGCGACGTTGCAGATGAGCACGCGATACTCCTGGTAGAAGTCGGCCCGGCCCTTCTTCTTCGCGTCCAGGTGCTCCGGATGCAGCGCCCAGGCGCGCTGCGCTTCCTCGGACTGGAACTCGACGATCGTGACGCGCTCGCCGTCGTCGGCGACGAATCCCTTGTGCGAGATGTAGCCGGGCATCCGCTTTGCGATCTCGCTCATGCGCATGGCCCAGCGCTTGTACTCCTCCTGCGCCTCGGGCTTCACGCGGGAGCGGAAGACGGTGAGGATCATTTCCCCCTGGCTCCGGGAATCGCAGTCAGGCCGGCCGCCGCGATGCCGGCGAGCACGCAGACCTCGTCGTTGTCGCCGGTATCCCCCGATGCGCCCACCGCGCCGAGCGTCTCGCCGTCCTTGCCCGTGATGATCACGCCGCCCGGCGAGGGCACCATGCGCCCCTGCGTCACCGCGGAAAGCGCATTGATGAAGGCCGGCGCCTTGCCTGCCCGCTCGGCGAGCTCGCGCGTGCCGAAGCCCATCGCGAGCGCGCCCCAGGCCTTGCCGTAAGCGAGCTCGTAGCGCAGGAAGCTCGCGCCGTCCTCCCGCTTGAACGCGATCGGATGACCGCCCGGATCGACGACCACGACGCCAAGGCGCAGGAAATTGCGTTTGCGCGCTTCGGCGAGCGAAGCGTCGATGATTGCGATGGCCTGCTCGAGTTTCAGTTGCGCCAAGACGACTCCTTTGTCCTTTGTTGGGTGATCAAGGGGGATCCTTTTCGAACACCGTGGTTCCGGGCGGAAGCTGGACCCACGCGTGCCGGCGCGAATCGTAGACGGAAACTTGCGGCGCCGGAAAGCCCGGGTCGGCAAAGGCGCCGACGGCAACGCTTACGGATCCCTCGACGCCCTCTTCCGTATGGAACAGGTTCGTTCCGCAGACCGGGCAGAACCGGAATCTGAATTGGGCACCCTGATCTCCGGTGCGGATGTATTCCGTCGCCTTGCCGAAGACCTTGAACGGCGGCTTGAACGCCGCCAACGCCGCGAACACACTGCCCGTGCGCTGCTGGCACGCGAGGCAGTGGCATACGCCGACGGCGCGTGGCTCGCCTTCGACTTCGATGCGCAGCTGACCGCAACAGCAAGAGGCGGTGCGGGACACGATCCGCGCGCTCAATCTGCCGAGTTAGACGCCACTTCTTTAGTTCTCAACGGTTACGTCCTATGGGATTCTCTCGGGAAACCTGCTGCCCGAGTTGCTGGGCGAGCCCGATGAGAATTCCTTCGGGACCGCGGATATAGCAGAGCCGATACATGTTTTCGTACTGGACCACTTCGCCGACGAGCTTCGCGCCGCGTTTGACGAGCCGCACGAGCGTATCGTCGATGTCCTCCACGGTGAACATTACGCGCAGGTAACCAAAAGCGTTCACTGGCGCGACACGGTGGTCGGAGACTACGAGTGGTGCGTGGAAGCGGGACAACTCGAGCCGGCTGTGGCCGTCCGGCGTACGCATCATGGCAATCTCGACACGCATGCCGCGCAATCCGGTGACGCCATCTGCCCAGTCCCCTTCGACTGGGGCGCGCCCCTCGAGCTCGAGCCCAAGTTCGGTAAAGAACTCAATGGCGGCATCAATGTCCTCCACCACGATGCCGACGTTGTCCATACGCTTAACTGTCATGATGCCCGGCGAATGGTGCAGTAACGGCCGACCGCGGCGCTAGAACCCGTAAAGCCGCGCCGGGTTGTCGACGAGGATCTTCTTCTGCAGCTCCGGCGTGGTGGCCATCTGCGGGAAGAGGTCCATCAGGTCGCCGTCGTTCGGCATGTGCTTGCCGACGTTCGGATGCGGCCAGTCGGTGCCCCACAGGATGCGATCGGGCGCGGCCTCGATCAGCTTGCGCGCGAAAGGCACGGCGTCGGTGAACGGCGGCCCCATCGACGAGACGCGCTCGGCGCCGCAGATCTTCACCCAGAACTTGTCGTGCTTCATCCACTCGAGCAGCACCTTGAACGGCTGCTGGTCGAGGCCGTCGGCGGCCTTCACGCGTCCCATGTGGTCGATCACCATCGGCACCGGGATCTTCTTGAACATGTCGCTGAACTCGACCAGATCCACCGCGTCGAGGTGCAGGATCAGGTGCCAGCCCATCTCCTTCACGCGCGCCACGGTGCGCTGGAAGAACGCCATGTCGGGCCGGCCGCCGAGGTGCTTGACGAAGTTGAAGCGCACGGCGCGGATGCCGCCGTCGTCCATCTGCTTGAATTCCTTGTCCCCGTAGCTCTCGTCGATGATCGAGGTGCCGCGGTAGCGGCCGTTGGAGCGCGCGATGCCGTCGAGCGTGGCGCGCATGTCGGAGCCATGGCAGCTGGCGTGGACGATGACAGCGCGTTCAATGCCCAGCGTTTGATGAAGTTTTTGCAGACCTTCGAACGGCGAGTCCGGCGGCCAGTACGCCGCATCCGGCGCGTAAGGAAACTTCGCGGCGGGGCCGAAGATGTGGCAGTGCGCATCGCAGGCGAGCGGCGGCGGGCGGAACTTCGGCTTGCGCGTATTCGGATCGGGCGGTGCGGTGGTCTTCATATCGGTTTCAGTTGCATGTCGAGCAGTGCGAGCTGGCCTTTTGCGACCGCGTCGAGGCCACGCTTGAGGGCCGCGGCGACGTCCGCGGGCTTTTCGACTTTCTCGCCGTAGCCGCCGTAGGCCTGCGCGAGCTTCGCATAGTCCGGCGTCGGAGCGATCGGCGTGCCGATGACGCGCCCGGTGCGCGCGGCGTTGCCTTGCGGGTAGTAGTGCGAGACGTCCATCTTCTGCGACAGATAGCCCGCGTTATTGAAGAGCACCACCAGGAAAGGCAGGCGATGCTCCTGCGCCGCGCCGAACGAGGCGACGACCGGGTTGTAATGGAAGGCGCCATCGCCGATCGTGCAGACGACCGTGCGCCGCGGATGCGCGCACTTCGCGCCGAGCGCCATCGCGAGGCCGACGCCGAGGCCGCCGTAGCTGCCTTCGAAGAAGCTGCCGGGCTTGAGCTTGTCGATGCGCTTGTGCAGCTCCAGGCGATGCGTGATCGTCTCGTTCACGAGGATCACGTCATCCGGCAGCGCCTCGTTCAGCAGGTGCGCGACCCAGGCGGTGTCGATGACGGCGGGCATTGGGGGCTTGTCGACCCGGACGTGGACGTTTGGCGAAGTGGTTCTTTTCTGGAGGCGCGCCGTGAGGCTGCGCAGCGCATTGGTGACGCTGCCCGCGCCGATCACGTCGGCGCGAAAGCCCCAGAACG